>JAZDMW010000047.1:0-2383 GCA_043800545.1 Candidatus Magasanikiibacteriota bacterium
AAAAGCAATAAATTGTTTCATTACATCACCCCCACGGCTTTCATTTGTTCACGTTCCAGCCATTTGCCGATAAAGTCATTCCAGTCTGATTTCTTAGATTTCTTTTGTCCTTTCTTCTTATTAAGCCATCGTGGTATACCAGTTTCAATCCACCATATTACATCTATGTTGGGATAAAGTCTTTCCCATTCCTTGATATCCTCTTTATAGAGATTGATAAACTTGCCGGCGTCCCTGTCGAAATAGAGCTTGTCGGCTTTGTTGGCTATTTGGCGGGAAGCATTGTCAAGGCAAGAAGAGCAAAAATTTAAGTACAAACCCCCTATATCAAAACAGCCTATTATCTTGGTTTTGCCGCAACCCTCGCAAACATCTCTATGAGTATTTGAGAATTCAAACATTAGTCCTCCTCATGGGTCGTCTCTCTATATCCTGCAATGCTCCTTTTTCTGCTTCTTCTCTTTTTTGATTGCCATCATATTCTCTAATAGCCGCCCGTTCTCCAAATATCTGCATCTCTTCTTCGGTAAGGTCGGTTTTTTTAAGCATGTAACGCCTTCCGTTTCTTTCGATAATCGGGAAGTTTGATATTCACAACTTTCATATCTGACAACCTCGATGCTATTCTTGCTCCGAGATGTACCTCAATTTCATCAAGAGTTAAATTGCTGGTAACTATTGTCCACTTTTCATTTCTGTTGCGCCTATCAATTATCAGATAAAGCGTGCTTTCTACCCATTCAGACGTTTTTTCTGCTCCAAGATCGTCAAGCACTAAAAGTTCGACAGAAGAATATTTATCAACTATTTCTTGTTCAGATATTTCTTTATCGTTGTAGGTTTTTCTGATTTCAAAAAGTAATTCTGGAACTGTAATAAAATATGAAGGACTTCCATCACAGCCTTGATATTGTCTGTTTATGTTTCTATGGGAAGAAAATAAATCTGTTGAAGTGATTATTTTTTCTCGTAACATAGCCGCAGAAAGATGTGTTTTTCCACATCCAGTTTTACCACACAATAAAATATCTTGTCTGTCTTGCACGGCTTCACGTAGAAATTTCTTTATTTCATTTCCTCCTTCATATGTGTCAAAGGAAGAATTTAAGTGTTTTATTGGTAGATTCCACGCTACAAGAATTTTTTCAGGATGTAGCGTTTGCTCTTTTAAGTTTTTTATTTTTATTATTTCCTCATCAAGACACATTGGGCATGTTGTATCGTTTTGATTTTGTGGATTGAAATCATATTCACACTTTTTGCACCGTATTATTGTCTCAACTTGTGACTTCAAGATCGACAGGATAGGCGTTACCGTCTCCGAGATTCCGAGCAGCCGACGTTTTTCCAATAAATTGGTTTGAGCTTCTAAAACTTCCATCATTACCTCCTGTGTTTTTCTTTTCCCATGATAGCAGAGTAGCATAGTGACTTTTATACTTATCACCCTTGCTTTCGAGGTACAAATCCATATTGTCAATCATTTCTTGTGTATGTATTTCTCCAAAAGCAATGAGTAATTTTTGATGTTCGTCATCAGTTAATTTAACTTTGCAAAATTGAGAACCATATATATTCTTTATATTTTTTATATTCTTTTGTTTTTTTGAAGAAGAAAGAGAAGAAGAAAGAGAAGAAGAAGAGGGGCGTTTTTGGTTGTCATTTTGGTTATCCAAGTTTTTTTTACTTTTAAGCAATTGAGGATTGCCGCCTTTTTTCCCAACTTCTTGTCTTAATTGACTTATCCTGTCATAGTCAACCATACGTCTATTTATTATGGTTACGTTTTGGTTATCCAAAACACTTCCAGACGCAACACCTTTTTCAATCAAAATCTGTAAAATTTTGAACGTTTTTTGTTCAGTTTTTCTCAAAATTCTTGCAAATTCTTTCAAACTTTTCGTCATTTTTCCACGCTCAGGGCACCACCATAACCTACAAATTATCCTTATCCAAGCGCCTTCGAGTTCGAGTTCAAGGTCGTCCAAATCCCGTGTCCAGTCAGAAGGATAAAAGGGAAATGAAGGATTTTTACCCATTACTCACCAATAAAACAAAATAGACGCACCGGTAGCCATGACGGGGTCTTGCACCCACCAGAAGGTTTTTACCCTTCACCGATGCGTCTATTAAATTATCAATGTTATTTTGTAATATCATGGCTATACACATTATCCTACTTTCCCCCACCTTTGTCAAGAGCAATTTTCCTCTTCTCCTTTGCCTGCTCCAGTGCCCTCGTCAACTGTTCCACGCTGGACGGCCAATCACCATGCAGGATACAGTTTTTAATGTCCAAATCGGCTTCAACATTATAAAGTAATGCAAATATTCCATTCAACCATTTTCTGTCTTGGAGCTTTAAGGGATAATCCCTAAAAAG
>JAZDMW010000082.1:0-6837 GCA_043800545.1 Candidatus Magasanikiibacteriota bacterium
GTATTTTGTGGTGACTTGACGGGGTTTTACAAAAAAAAATTCGTATGTTGCACCCTTGGGTGTTTAGTTGGTCATATGATGAGTTTGATGGAAAAACCGCTGTATGGGTTGGATGTTTGGGGATGTTTTTCTGGGGATTGCAAGTGATGCTCATTATTGCCATTTTTATATATATGCTTTTGTTAAGATTTTATATGGCAACGATATAGTCAATAATATTTTTTTAAATATAATAATTATATAAATAGAATCATATGCCAACAGGAGAACAAATGAGTACAATTCATGTAATTTTTCAATGGTCAAAGAATATTTTTTGGGTAAGTTTATGTTTAAATGTTGTATTGGGCATTGGATCATATTTTTTAAAAAACACAGAGTATACGTCAATTATAAAAATTGTTGACACTCTGACCATGATAAACTTTGCACTCACCCTCCTCATGTTTGGTGTATTTGTATTCACTTGGGGACTTGATGGTTATTTGCAAAAGAAAATATATATTCCATTTTGGAGTCCAATTAGCTCAGTAACTGGTTGGCAAGAGGGAAGAAGTGCAGTCATAAATGGAATTGTTTATGGAAGTATTGGGGCATTTTATACAATCTCTCTTATTGCTTTTCTTGTTTTTGTTTTAGTTAAGAGATTTACAGAATAGATATATGGCAAAAAAGAAAAAGAAACGAGGAATGAAGAATGGTAGGAAACTCAGTTCAGATCTCCCAGAAAAATTTGTAGAAAGATTAGAAATGATCGTTGGACCTGTGCTCTGTGGAGAAATCCGCAGAACATTTAAGGATAAGCCAACGACTTTTCGTATTAATACCATAAAAGCAAAAAAGGAAGATGTCTTGAGAGATTTACAGGAAAAGGGTTTTAAGATGAAAAGAGTTTCTTGGTATGGTGATGCTTTTATTTTACAGAATAAATCCAAGCGTGAACTGACGGAGCTTCCAATGTATGAAGAAGGGAAAATATATATACAGAGTCTCGCAAGTATGGTTCCACCACTTATTTTGGATCCAAAGCCTGGTGAAAAGATTTTAGATTTGACAGCTGCTCCTGGAAGTAAAACATCTCAGATTGCTGCACTCATGGAACAGACAGGGGAACTCATTGCGAACGAGCTGAACAAAGTTCGTTTTTTCCGCTTGCAACATAATATGGAAGCACTCGGAGTATCCAAAGAATTTCCAGATTGGAAGTTTGTACTCCGTATGGAAGATGGTTCTGTACTTACAGAAGAATATCCACAGTATTTTGATAAAATTCTTTTGGATACTGTTTGTAGTGGAGAAGCAAGATTTATTGAAGGGTATCCAAAGAGTTATGGATATTGGAGTGAGAAAAAAATAAAGGCTTTAGTATATAGACAACAAAAACTCCTTTTTGCTGCCTGGAGTTCCCTGAAACCAGGTGGGACATTGGTATACTCAACCTGTACTCTTGCTCCAGAAGAGAATGAAATGAGAATCTCCAAATTAGTAGAAAGACTTGGGGAAGAAGCCGAAGTCATTTCTGTACAAATTGAAGGATTAGAAAAACTTCCGTCTATTCTTGAATGGAAAGAAAGAAAACTAAATCCCGAGGTAAAAAAGACCTTGAGAATCCTCCCAACACAGGAAATTGAAGGGTTTTTTGTTGCGAAGATAAGAAAAAAAGGAGAATAGTTGTTTTTCCTTTTTCTCTTGCCAACAAACCCTTTTTTTGCTACAATAAAACAGTAAATTAAGGTTTTTTTTATTATTTCATATAATGGATTTTAAACGGTTTTAAGAAAAAAATATGTATAGATCACATACATGCGGAGAACTTCGCCGTGAACATGTAGGAAAAGAAGTAATGCTTTCAGGTTGGGTACACAAGAGAAGAGATCTTGGTGGCCTTATTTTTGTGGATTTAAGAGATAGATATGGAAGAACACAAATTGTTTTGGATCCAGAAAGTGTATCCAATTATGCTGTGGCAGAAGGTCTGAAGTATGAGTATGTGATTAAAATTGTTGGAGAAGTCATTCTTCGTGATGAAAAAACAGTGAATAAAGAGATGGAAACAGGAGAGATTGAAGTAAAAGCAAAAAGTGTAGAAGTATTGAGTACTGCAAAAACACTTCCTTTTGAAATTTTTGAATCAAAAAAAGGTGAAGAAGATGAAGAACTTCGTTTGAAGTATCGTTATCTTGAGCTTCGTCGAGAGAAGTTAAAAGAAAATATATTGTTTCGAGCAAAAATGGTGAAGTATATTCGCGAATTCATGGATGACCGTGGCTTCGTAGATGTTGCAACACCAATTCTCACTGTGAGTTCACCAGAGGGAGCAAGAGATTTTTTGGTTCCAAGTAGATTGCATCCTGGAAAATTTTATGCACTTCCACAAGCACCTCAACAATATAAACAATTGCTCATGGTTGCTGGTTTTGATAGATATTACCAAATTGCACCTTGTATGCGAGATGAGGATCCTCGTGCAGATCGTTCACCAGGAGAGTTTTATCAGCTGGATTGTGAAACGAGTTTTCTCGAAAAAGAAGAATTTTTCCAACTCATGGAACCATTATTTATTGAACTGACAGAAAAAGTTGCCGGAAAAACAGTGCTTCACAAACCATTCCCTCGTATTTCATACAAAGAGTGTATGGAAAAATATGGAGTAGATAGACCGGATCTTCGTTTTGGAATGGAAATACAAGAAGTGACTGAATGGGCAAAGGGTACAGATTTTAAAGTATTCACAGAAGCAGAACATGTTCGTGTTTTAGTAATTCCTGGTGGAGAAAATTTTAGTAGAAAAGAAATTGATGGAGAATTCACAGATGTTGCAAAACGTGCACGTGCAAAAGGACTTGCATGGGTAAAATATGTTGATGGGAAATTTGAAGGTGGTGTGGCTAAATTCCTTGAGGGAAATGCTGGTGATACTTTGAAAGAAAAATTATCCCTGAAAGAAAATGCAATTCTTTTCTTTGGTGCTGATGATTGGGAAATTTCTGCAAAAAGTCTTGGTGCTGTAAGAGATCTCGTTGGAGAAAAAATGAATTTAAAGGATCCAAAAGTTATTGCATGGGCATGGATTGTAGATTTTCCAATGTATGAAAAGAATCCAGATACGGGAGCAATAGATTTTGGACATAATCCTTTCTCTATGCCAGTTGGTGGTATGGAAGCTCTTATGACGAAAAATCCTTTGGATATTTCTGGTGATCAGTATGATATTATTGCAAATGGATTGGAATTGTCTTCTGGAGCAGTACGAAACAAGGATCCAGAAATAATGTATAAGGCTTTTGAACTCGCAGGATACAATAAAGAACAGGTAAATGCAAAATTTGGACACATGATTGATGCTTTTGAGTATGGTGCTCCGCCACATTGTGGATTTGCTCCTGGTATAGAAAGATTAGTTATGTTGCTTCAAGGGGAAAAGAATATCCGTACAGTTATGGCATTTCCAAAAAATCAGAAGGCAGAAGAACCTATGATGGGAAGTCCGTCTTTTGTAGATGATGCTCAATTGAAAGAAATTGGAATACAGGTTCGTAAACAAGAAAAATAATATATGAGTTTTTCCCTTATCATTCCAGTATACAACGGGGAAAAATATTTACCTCAAACACTGAAAGAGCTGGAGGTATTTTGCCGTACATCACCAAATGTACGGCAAATTATTTTTGTGAATGATGGAAGTACTGATACTACCAAAAAAATATTTGAAGATTTTGATTCGGGAAAACACAAGAATATATTTTCTTTTTATACATGCGAAAAGAATTCTGGAAAAGGATATGCAATACAATATGGTATAACAAAAGTGAATCCAGATGTGGATTATGTCGTTTTTACTGATGTAGAAATTCCTTATGGATTGGATTGTATTTCTGATGGGCTAAAAAAATTAGAAGAAGGATTTCATATTATTATTGGAGATAGAACACAGAATATGAAATCACAGTATTCTCCCTATAGAAAATTCTTTACCAAAATATTTCGTTTTTTTATTCCAAAAAAAATACGTCATATTCATGATACCCAAAGTGGAATGAAAATGTTTCAAAAAGATGTGGCAGAAAAAATGTTTTCTTGTTTGCATACTTTTCGTTGGGTTTTTGATATTGAAATCCTTCTCATGGCAACACAGAATGGATATAACATTTATGAACTCCCGGTACAGTTAAAAGATTCTGAAGTAAAAGGAAAAGGGGGAGTGAGTTTCCAGAAACATAGTAAAGGTATTTTAAAGGATATGTGTAAAATACAATGGTATGACAAAAAAGGTGATTACTGCTTTAAGAAAAAATAAACGGAATATTATTTCATTCCTTCTTCTCATGGGAATTGGAGTTTTTTGTTATTATAAAACACTTTTTATTGGTTTTTTGAGTGATGATTTCCACATGCTTTCCATAGCAAAAGAGTTTTCTCCATTTTGGAAATATTTTAGTACGAATATTATAGGGGAGAGGGTCGGAAGTTCGTATGGTCCAATCATGAATATATTTTTTGAATTGGAATATACTTTGTTTGGATTACAAGCATTTTGGTATCATGTTGTCAGTACTTTGTTCTTTGTGAGTACAGGATTTTTACTTGCACAATTGGTATATAAATTAAGCAAAAATTATATCATAGGTATTGGAAGTGGAATATTGTTTCTTCTGCTTCCAAATCATGTAGAAGCGGTTTCCTGGATTGCTGTTTTGCCTCATCTTTTCGCGACTTTTCTCTTTCTTCTTGGTATTTATTTTTATTTCCTTTTCATGGAAAAGGAAGAAAATAGATTATATATTTTTTCTTTTATATTTTTCACAGCATCCCTTCTCACCAAAGAAATTGGAATAACATTTATAGGAATATTGTTTTTGTTGGAATTGTTTTTTGGAAAGAGAAATATAACCTGTGAAAAAAAAATACTTCGGAAAGTAAATTGTATACAAAATAAAATATGGAAAGAAAAAATAGCTCAAGTATTTTCTTTTGTATACACCCTTGTTAAACGTCTTGCTCCGTTTCTCGTCCTTCTTGGAACATATATATTTTTGCGTGCTTATGCTACGGGTTCGTTGTTCGGGTATTATGCCAAGCCACAGTTAGAAATAAATATTGCAAAGATGTGGCATATGTTTTTGGAGTTGGGGGCAAGTATGTTTGTGTCTTTTGAAAAACGATTGGTCCTTGTAAAATACGCAGAAGAACATATATTTTTATTTTTTATTCTCATTGGCCTCATCCTCGGATTCAGTTTTTGGAGAGCAAAAAAACAGAGAAAACAGCTTTTATTTTTTGTGTTTTCATATTGTATTGTATCGCTTCCATATTTGGATCTTCTCTTGAATCCAATCAATAATGAAGGAGAACGGTATGCATACTTAATGAGTGTATTTTTTGCACCTGCCGTTGCATTGGTGTTGTATCAGGTGTTTTCCCATATGAAATCTCAGAAAGAACTTTTTTTTCTTGGTATATTGTGTACAAACTTTTTGTTTTTTCCACAAATACAGAAAAAAGTTGAAGATTGGAGAAGTGCAGGTGTTCTCACACAGGGGTTACTCGAGAGTGCAAAAGAATTGAAATTCATTGATGGAGAATATACCTATTTTATTGGAATTCCAGATAATGTAGCAGGAGCGCAAGTCATGAGAAATGCGGTAAAAGAAGCTTTGCATTTGTTTTCTCAAAAAGAAAAAATTTCTGGGGAACGGATTCTCCTGTTTACGTATTTTAACAATGATACTCTTGATACCAAGATAAATATATTTCAAGAAAATGGGAAAATAGTACTTCGGGAGGAAAATAATAAACGAGTATTTACAGGTTTCCCAGAATGGAAGACACAATTTGCCACTTTTTCTTTGGAGGAATTTGAGAAAGTAGGGAATACAGGAACAGGGATTGTAATAGAAGGGGATGTGTTGGAGAATATCCAAGATATAACATTTTCTTTTCTATTCGTGTCTGAAGGAAAATTTCACAAGGTATACCTTGAAAATATTGAAGATAAATGGTAAAATACACAAGATACATTGTATGCAACAAGAGTTTGTAACAAAACAATTTAGTGGCCCACTGGATTTGCTTCTTTCTCTCCTTGATGAAGAAAAATTGGATATTACAGACATCGCTTTGTCTGAAGTGACTGAGCAGTATTTGCACCATGTGGAGAATTTGGAAGAAAAGGATGCCGAGGAATTGGTAGATTTTTTAGTCATAGCAGCAAAGCTGGTTTTATTGAAATCTAAAAAACTTCTTCCACAACTCATGCCTGAGGAAGAAAGTGGAGTGAGTTTAGAAGAACAGCTTCGCTTGTACAAAAAGTTTGTTGAAGCGAGTAAAGAAATACAAAAGCATTGGGATTCTAGAGAAAAATCAGTATTTCGTATTGAACCTCCAAGGAAAGCTGAAGGTTTTGTATCTCCAGAAAATTTGGATATTTCTGCTTTGCATGAATCATTTTCCAAATTAGTACAAAGACTCAAACCAATGAAACCCTTGCCACAGACAACGATTGATCGTGCTGTGTCAATGAAACAAAAAATTACTGCGATTCATGATTTGTTGAAAACAAAAAAGAAAGCATATTTTTTTGATGTTGTAGAAAATGCAAAAAATAAAACAGATGTGATTGTAAGTTTTCTTGCTTTGCTCGAACTTGTGAAGCAAAAAACAGTTTTATTAAAACAAGATGATACTTTTAGTGATATTCTTATTGAAAAGTATCAAGGAAATTGATAAAATTATTGTATGGATATTTTAGGAAAAATTGAATCAATACTTTTTGTAGCTTCTAAGCCTCTTTCTTTGGATAAAATTGCTCATGTTTTGGAAGTGGATATTTCAAAAATA
>JAZDMW010000001.1:0-5433 GCA_043800545.1 Candidatus Magasanikiibacteriota bacterium
CCTTGCTTTTTCCTCGTAAATTCGGTAATATGAAAGTACTTGAAATTAAAGTAAATTTTTGTGTATGAAAGCATATTCTCCAAGAGATATTGAATCCAAATGGCAAAAGGATTGGGAAGAAAAAGAATTGTATAAAACTCCGGAACGGGCAAAGAAGGAAAATAAAATGTATATTCTTCCTCAGTTGCCATATCCATCTGGAAGTGGGCTTCATGTGGGTCATGCAGAAGTGTATACTGCTTGCGATATTTATGCGCGGTATCAAAGAATGCAAGGAAAAAAAGTTCTTCAAGCAATTGGTTGGGATTCTTTTGGTTTACCTGCAGAGAATTATGCGATTAAGACAAATGTTCATCCAAGAATCAGTACAGATAATGCTATTGCAAATTTTCGTGAACAAATTAAGACACTCGGAATTTCTGTAGATTGGTCAAGAGAAGTGGGTGCACATAATCCAGATTATTATCACTGGACACAATGGTTTTTTCTTTTGATGTATAAAAGAGGTTTGGCATACAGAAAAAAACAAGCAGTCAATTGGTGTGATGGTTGTAAAACAGTCCTCGCAAATGAACAAGTCGTAAATGGACATTGTGAACGTTGTGAAACAGAAGTTTTGCAAAAAGAAATGGAACAATGGTATTTAAAAATTACAGAATATGCAGAAAGATTACATAAAGATTTGGATACAGTAGATTGGCCAGAGGAAACAAAAAAAAGACAAAGAGATTGGATTGGAAGAAGCGAAGGTGCTGAAGTGGATTTTGTTCTTCTTGGATCAGAAAAAAAGATTCGTGTGTTTACAACACGTCCAGACACACTCTTTGGAGCAACTTATATGGTTTTGGCTCCAGAACATCATTTGGTAAATGAATTGAAAGAACAAATAGAGAATTGGGAAGAAGTATTCGCATATATTGATACGACAAAAAAGAGAACAGAATTGGAAAGACAAATTGATCAAGAAAAAACAGGAGTGGAATTGAAAGGTATAAAAGCCACTAATCCTGCGACAGGAAAAGAAATTCCTGTTTGGATTGCAGATTATGTTCTTGCGACGTATGGTACCGGTGCAATCATGGCAGTTCCTGCTCATGATGAAAGAGATTCCGCTTTTGCAAAGAAGTTTGAACTTCCAATTATTGAAGTTATTTCTTCTGACGGGGTTGCAAAGGATTCTGAATTTTTGAATGGTCTTTCTGTTGATGAAGCAAAAACGAAAATGATTGCTTGGTTAGAAGAAAAAGGAATTGGAAATAGAAAAATACAATATAAGTTGAGAGATTGGTCTGTATCACGCCAACGTTTTTGGGGTGCTCCAATTCCAATGCTCTATGATGAAAAAGGTGAACTCCATCCTGTGCCAGAAAAAGATTTGCCAGTTATATTGCCTGATGATGTAGACTTCAAACCAACAGGAGAATCTCCTTTGAATTACTCAGAAAGTTTTGCTCGTGGTGTAGAACAAAGATATGGAAAGGGTTGGAGGCGTGAGCCAGATACTTTGGATACGTTTATGTGTTCAAGTTGGTATTATTACCGTTATCTTGATCCAAAAAATGACGAAGCTTTTGCATCTCCTGAGGCACTCAAAACATGGATGCCTGTAGATTTTTATTTGGGTGGTGAAGAACATGTGAATGGTCATTTATTGTATTCACGATTTTTTACAAAGGTATTATTTGATGCTGGTTTTATTGATTTTGATGAACCGTTTAAGAAAACTCGTCATCAAGGACTTATTTTGGGAGAAGATTCACGAAAGATGAGTAAACGTTGGGGAAATGTTATTAATCCAACTGACGTGGTGAATGAATATGGAGCAGATACCTGTAGAATGTATGAAATGTTTATGGGTCCACTTGAAGAAACAAAACCTTGGAATACTGGGGGAGTAAAAGGTATTCGTAGGTTTTTGGAAAAAGTTTGGAATATCCAAGAAAAAGTAAAAGAAGATGTTTCTCCGGAAATAATACAAAAAGAACTTCATAAGACTATTAAAAAAGTTACAGAAGATGCAGATACTCTTGGATTTAATACGGCTATTGCAAAGATGATGGAATTTGTAAATGTTGTAGGGAAAGAAAGTTTTATTGGAAAAAAAGACTTTTTGGAATTTATAAAACTTCTTACCCCATTTGCTCCTCACATGGCAGAAGAACTTTGGCATGAACTTGGAAATACTGACTCTGTCACTGAACAGTCTTGGCCTGCATATGATGAAAAATATTTAGTCGAAGAGAATATTACTCTTGCTGTTCAAGTGAATGGAAAACTCCGTGCGACTCTTGAAGTCCCTGCAGATATTACAGAAGAGGATGCAAAGAAATTAGCATTAGAACAGGAAAATGTGCAAAAATGGCTTCAAGGAGCAGAACCAAAGAAGGTGATATATGTACCAGGAAAACTTGTAAGTATTGTGGTATAATAGATGTATACTCATATAATTTATCTATGGAGGATCAAACAATAGTGAAAAAACTTTCTGAAGATTTCACAGAATTCCGTGATGAAACACGGAAACGTTTTAATAATCAAGATGAAATTCTTGATCGACTTGCACGACTTGGTCTTGAAAATAGCGAAAAAATTGGTCGTATTGAAGAAGAGTTTGCAACAAAAAAAGATATCCGTGATATTCATAATTCTTTAGATGAAATTCTTGGTTATGTAAAAAAACAAGATCAAGAAATGACATTTTCCAATGTAAGAATGAATCGATTGGAAGAAAAAGTAGAAAATAATACAAGTGATATTACAAAATTGAAAGAGGTTGTAGGTATTGCCTAGTGTTTTTTTGAGGAGGTTATGCAAACAATTTTTCAATCAAAAAGCAAAACGTTTTTTACGTTTTGTTTTTGTTTTCTCTTGGGAATTGCTGTGGCGTCGTTATATAACCTGTCTTTTCCTGGAGAATACATATATATTTTCGTCTTTGTGTATTTTGCTTTGGTGATTCTTTTTTGGAAAGTGGAATATTATAAATATATATTACTGTGTATTCTCTTTTTTTCTTTCGGTATCATGCGTTTTTCTTTTGGAATTCCAACAGAGAAAATTTTAGAATACAAAGATGATGAAGTTCCACTTCTGGGGTATGTGTCAACTGAACCAGATGTTCGTATTGATGGTGTCCGATATATTCTTCATATTACAGAAGGAAAAGCAAAAGGGGAGAAGGTATATATTTCCTCAGATTTGTATCCAAGGTATGTGTATGGCGATCGTCTCCAAGTGCTGTGTACCATACGGGAGCCAGAACCTATTGAAGATTTTCGTTATGATATGTATCTTGCTCGAATGGGAGTTTCTGGGCTTTGTACAAATGCCAATATAACAAAAGTGGGGGAAGGTGATGGAAATTCTTTTTTTCGTGGAATATATACAATAAAATCCAGTGTGGCGGAAAGAATAGAATTGCTCTGGCATGAGCCCTATGCAAGCTTCATGGCAGGGCTCTTGTATGGATATCGTGGAGGACTTGGGAGTTTGAATGAGGATTTTAACAGGACAGGAGTGACCCATATTGTGGCTATTTCTGGATATAACATTACGATTGTTGTCACGTTGTTTTTGCTTTTGCTCTCACGACTTTCCTTGGAAAGAAAAAAGTCTTTTTATATTATTGTGTGTGGAGTTCTGGTGTTCGTAATATTTGCAGGGCTTTCTGGATCTGTTGTGCGTGCAGGAATTATGGGTATACTGGTACTTTTGGCACGGCATGTTGGGCGGATGAGTTATCCGAGGAATATACTTATTTTTACTGCTGTTTTGATGTGTTTAGAAAATCCATATATTCTTCTCTGGGACGCTGGATTCCAATTGTCTTTTTTGGCGACTCTTGGGCTTTTGTATATTAATCCGCTGTTAGAAAAACAGTCTGCAAATTTCCCAGAATTATTCGGGATAAAGGAATCGTTCATTACCACATTTTCCGCAACCATTATTACTTTTCCTCTTATTTTATTTCAGTTTGGACGATTTTCTGTTGTGAGTATTATAGTAAATATTCTTATTCTTTGGATCATACCATATATTATGGCTCTTGGGTTTTTTGCTGTAATCTTTTCATATATATGGTATCCATTCGCTTTTCTCTTTTCTGCAATTCCGTTTTTCGGCATGGCATATATTACCACCGTTGTCCGTCTTTTTTCTTCATTTTCTTTTGCTTCCATTGAATTACAAGTTTCATTTTTTGTGGTTGTGTTGCTCTATTCTATACTTTTTTTCTGGTATAAAAAAAGAGCCAAGGAAGTGGCTCTCTCAGATTTGTAGTTATTCTTTTTCTTTTATAAAAGTAAAACGTGGGATTGTCTTTCCGTCTTGTTCAACAGGACGAAGAAAATTTTGGAGTGGTCGTACCCAGAGTTGGTTTGGACCAAATTCTTCGGACGTATAGAGAGCTCTATATACCACAAATTCCTCAAGTGTTTCACTGTGTCGGCCTACTCCGATTACTTCATAGAGCTTTTCTGGTCCCTTGTAGTGTTGATAAATCCCTGGTTTTATTGTTTCCATATATTTATGTTATTATGGAACAAGTATGACACGAAAATATATACATGACAAGATGGTTTCCTCTTCTTTATTTCTTCTTGTTCTTTTTTTCTTTTCTGGATGTTCTGAGGTAAAAATAGAAGAAAAAATTGATACGTTCAGACAAGAAAGAAAAAGTGATGAAATACTGATAAATTTTTTGGATGTTGGGCAAGGGGATGCCACTTTTATTGAATTTGAGAATGGAGAACAACTCTTGCTCGATTGTTCTATTGATGCACGCATATTGGAATCACTTGGAAAAAATATGGATTTTTCTGACCGTACTTTAGATTACCTTTTTGTGACACATCCGGATAAGGATCATTATGGGGGATGTATTGATGTGTTAAAAAGATTTGAGGTGAAGAATATTTTTTATACGGGTTTTGCAAAACAAGATGATTTTTATTATGAATTTGAGAATGCCATAACAGAAGAAATAACCGAGGGGGCAGTATATACAGAAATAGGTGAACCCTTTTCCATGAATATTGTCAGTTCTACACTTTCTTTTTTGTATCCAGATGTTCCTGTAGACAGTATAATTTCCCTTGAGGCCAATGAGAGTTCAATTGTACTTCGTTTAGATTATGGAGAGACGAGTGCCATTTTTATGGGAGATGCAGAGATATCTGTAGAAGAGTATTTGGGAGAAACATATCCAGATTCACTCGATGTGGATATTCTCAAAGTTGGACATCATGGAAGTGCTGGTGCAACTGGAAAAGAATTTCTCGAACAGGTTACTCCACAGTATGCAATTATTTCCGTAGGGGTAGAAAATACCTATGGACACCCATCGCCTAGAGTTCTCAAAAAATTGGAAAGAACCGGTGCTAAAATTTTACGAACTGACCTTGAAGGTGATATACTATTTCATATAAACAAAAC
>JAZDMW010000007.1:0-4416 GCA_043800545.1 Candidatus Magasanikiibacteriota bacterium
TATAATCTCTCATAAAATCACTATTTTTATTCTCCCATCATAACAAAAAAAAACTTTTTCTACTAGAGAAAAAGAAAACTGGCTGTTTATGGCACAGCCAGTAAAGCCCTAATGTGTTCATCTCAAAAACCTCCATGAAAAGTAGTCTTCTCACTCGTTTTCTTTAGTGTTGTATTCCACCTGGGGAAGAATCTGGGGCAACTTTTCTTCGCCCCGAACCGGCCAGGTTGCGAAATTGCATCCGTCGGTGCAAACGTAATATCCTACGTTCGACCCGCGGAGCAATTCGCGAAACTGAAAGACACATTTGCACCACCCGCAGTAACGTGGCATAAACACCTCCTTCTAGGCGAAAATATCCACCTGCACACCAGGATCGATGTAACGAATGACACTTCGACTTGGATCAGGACACTGACATCTATACCAGGCCACGGGACGGGCTTCCCAAATCGAAGAAGAACACAGGTAAACCATGACTCCACGGCAAGTGGTACACCATAGGAGTGGTAATACCCTTCGAGAAAAACGTTCATTGAAACGTCTCACGACCTGTTCGTCAAGCATGCGCCCCCCTTATTTTTTTGAAGTGAACTTCCCTCCAGTAAATTTTCTTGGAAAAAACTTACTGCAAAAAAGTTCAAAAAAATACCGCTTGTGGCGGTATATTTGGATTCTTTTTTTTCTTAACGAATACAATTCAAATTACCACCACAATTTTGGAAGATAAAGCTCGCAATACTAAAAATGTTTTGGTAAATTGTTTTCATATATTAATACGATACTCTTGTTTAAAATGAACGTCAATTTTTTCTTGTGGAAAACTATTCCAATACCAGAATGACTGCTTTTCCATTTGGGACATTCCCATCATTCCAATCATGGATAGACTCCATAATATTCTTGTAAGAATACATAAAATTTTCTCCCTTTCTTGTTCCCGGATCATTCGTAATAAAACTCGTTTCATTATATCCACGAATAATAAGTGCATGGTACACTGGTCCCCCATTGGTAAAATTTGGATTCTGCAATTTTTTTCCATCAGCGACGACGTAGACCGGATTCCCTTTGTTGATTTGTTCTTTTATAATTTCAATCGTTGGATTCTCAATCACTCGTGGAGTATATTTTGTATTTTTTGTTACAAATTCTTTTGTAAGTTCAAGAATTTTTTCCATAGGAATACTATATCCCCAATTTTTTTCTGTTTCCCATCCTATCATTTTCAGCATCTCATCACGAGCAAAAAACGGACTGAGTGTGTACTCTTTATAATAGGCATCAAGCATAAGAAGTGCCGCTTCCTCACACGCATCTTGCCATGGCTGTTCCCAATTATATTCTGGAGCTTGTGAAGTAAAAGGTACCAAGAGATTTAATTCTTTTGCATTTTCTACAATATTTTTTTCTTCAGTTTGAGGGATTCCTTCAATGGGTTTTTCTGCTTCTGTAAAATCTGATCGAGTCAAATAGGTAAAAGCAAACTCCTGTTCAGATATTGTACTCATTTGTTTCATTTCACGAAATACAAAAAGAATACCAAGTATACAAAAAATACTCGCTACAATTCCAACAATATTTATTGTCCTATATTCTCCTTTCATACTTGTATTGTACCTCTTCTTGATTTTCCCTGCAAAATATGCTAACATAAGAGAAAATTACTAACATTTTTTATGAAATTGTTCGAGATTATCAAAAAATCGAGTGAATGTCAAGCAAGAACCGGTATTCTCCATACAGAACACGGAGATGTTTTTACCCCTATTTTTATGCCTGTTGGAACAAAAGCAAGTGTAAAAACACTCAATAGCAAAGAAGTAACAGACGCTGGTGCACAAATTATTCTCGGGAACACCTATCACCTGCATCTCCAACCAGGAGAAGAACTCTTAGATGAAGTTGGAGGACTTCATAAGTTTATGGCCTGGGACAAACCCATTCTCACAGATAGTGGCGGATTCCAAGTATTTTCTCTTGGTCTTCAAAAAGAAAAAAGTGAATCCAATAAAAATAATGAAAAACTTGTAAAAATAGACGAAGAAGGAGTCACCTTCCGAAGTCATATTGATGGAAGCGAACACCGTTTTACCCCAGAATCTGCGATACAAATACAACACAAAATTGGTGCGGATATTATTATGGCATTTGATGAATGCACTCCAGATGATGCAAAAGAATCATATGCAAAGGAAGCAATGGAAAGAACTCATCGCTGGGCAAAACGTTGTATTGAGGAACACCAAAAAGATACTCGTCACCATGGATATCCACAATTCCTGTTTGGTATTATCCAAGGAGGAAATCACAAAAAACTTCGTGAAGAATCTGCCAAAGCAATTGCTTCACTTCCTTTTGATGGAATTGCCATTGGTGGAGAATCTATTGGATATAACATGGAAGCAACAAAGGAAATATTAAGTTGGGTAAACCCACTGATTCCAGAAGACAAACCACACTACACCATGGGTGTAGGATTCTCTCCAATGGACCTTTTTGATGTTGTAGAATGCGGAGTAGATATGTTTGACTGTGTAGCCCCAACACGAATGGCAAGAAATGGATCACTGTATGTCATGCCAAGTACCTATGAAAAAGAAAAAAGTGGAAATGAAACCAATGAAAGAAAACTTTGGATAGATATTACGAATGCAAAATATAAACACGACCATACACCAATTGATCCAAACTTTTCTGAACTTCCTGGAATGGGAAATTATACACGGAGTTATCTTCATCATCTTTTCAAAGCAAATGAACTGTTAGCACTCAGAATTGCGACACTCCATAACATCCATTTTCTCCTCAAACTCATGGAACAAATGAGGGAAGCGATTAACCAGGATAGATTTATGGAATTTAAGAGAGAGTGGTTAAAAAAATAAGAGATTAAAAAATACACGGAAAACCGTGTATTTTTATTTTTCATGTACTCATTAATCCGGCATATAATCTCCTTGCCCCCAACCAGAACAAGAAAAGTTGTCATAATCACTGGTGGTAAAATATCCAGCTGTCCAATTATTGAAAACACTTATCAAATCTGAAGTATCAAATACCAAACACTGAAATGATCCTCCTTCAACAGACTCTTCCATTTGTTTCTCCCAAGCATCAATTTCTGCATCTGTATCCCCGACATCATCTTTCAGTCTTTGTCTATATTCTCCATCAATCACAATATCAAATTTCTTATTTTCAGAATAAAAAATACATTGACCATCTTCCCTCTTATACAGTTTGTATTCTGTCAAAGAACCTTCATCCATTCCCTCACCAGTAGCAAGGTACATTGGTGGACTATATTGTAAAAGAGTATTTTCACAATTCACAGCTCTGTCTGCCATGCAAGAAAATCCTTTCCAACTCTGATGTCCACAATCAAAAAACTTTTCTTGTACTCGTGACTTCTTTAGCCCAACTTGTGCAGGGTTCAATAAATATTCATACACATCTTTTGTATCAAATACAGAATACGGATGATACATCTCTGTGCCAATTTCTCCAACAGGCACTTCTTTTCTTATCCGTAATTTTGGAACTTTCTTTGCGAAATACTCATCCATCTTCAGCGAAACAAAACTATAATCTTCATCTAATACATAATATGATCCAGGATTATCTTCGTCTTCTAATAAAGTCCCAATAGCAAAATCACTGGCTATCCCTTGAACATCGAGAAAACTGAAATACACTTCTGGAATTGGAATAATCCTACTCTCCCAATCTGCAACACCAAAATATTTTGCATCTGCAACATCACGAATTTTCTTTACACCATTTCCAAGAAACATCATATATACACTTGGATACATTTTTCCATTTTGTGTCATCTTTTGTACAAAAGTCCCTGGACGAGGCATCACATAATTTGTCACTGTAAAATTTTCCAAACATTCTCTCGGAACACTTTTTACAGCAGAATAATTTTCATGCCAATCTTTATATACCTTATCTGTGGGATATGCTGACATACTTGTTTCTCCTGTAATCATATATACAGCAGTACCACCATTCATTTTGACACGATCATAAGAAGTAATGTATGGACATTCTCCTGCTTGCACATCTGTATACACAAAAACACTGAAAAAAATAATTGAAACAATAAATAATATTTTTTTCATATTATTCTGCTATATTTTTTCTATCTCTTCTAAATTTTCCCATGAGTCTTTTCCAAAGTCTTGTAGGGCCACTTTTATCTGTTCCATGTCCACGTCTTGCTTCGCGAGCAGATTCTACGCCTATTTCTCTTGGAGGCCCCACTGGTTCACTTTTTGGGAAAGCATGTTCATCTGTATCATATTCACTACCAGGATCTCTTGGCTCCACTGCTTTTAATTGTTTTTTCCAATCATTTTCTTCTTGTGTTTTCCCAATTTCAATATCATCTCTTTGTCCAATCGTAGT
>JAZDMW010000011.1:0-5813 GCA_043800545.1 Candidatus Magasanikiibacteriota bacterium
CTTGACAAATTTCCCCTCTTCTGCTAATATATGGTCATCATTTATGTGGGACTCTGCAATGGATACTCGGTCACCCGAGCGGTCTAACAGAGGCTATAACCACGACAGATACGCTGTATCTGGAACATTTTTTATGTCATCAAAAAGAATGACAGAGTTAAATGCTAAAGTCGATAAGACAAAAGCTTACTCTATCGAAGAAGCCGTTGCACTTCTAAAGGAAGTTGCAACTGCAAAATTTGATGAATCTGTAGAGATTCATGCAAACCTCGGAATTGATCCAAAAAAGAGTGATCAACAAATCCGTGAAACCGTTGTACTCCCTCATGGTACTGGTAAAACAAAAAAAATTGCTGCTTTCGTTGGTTCAAACGATGAAAAGGCTGCAAGAGAAGCCGGTGCTGATGTAATCTTTGGGGAAGAAGAAGTAAAAGAACTTGCAAAAACTGGTAAAATTGATTTCGAAGTCGCTGTTGCTACTCCAGAAATGATGCCTAAGATTGCCGTCGTTGCTCGTGTGCTTGGTCCAAGAGGACTCATGCCAAATCCAAAGACTGGTACAGTAGGACCTGATGTAGCAAAAATGATTCGTGAACTCAAATCTGGTAAAATTGCATACAAGAATGATGACACCGGAAATATACATCAAATCGTTGGAAAAATTAGCTTTGACGCAGACAAGCTCAAAGAGAATGTAGAAACCATGATTGAATCCTTAAAAAAAGTAAAACCAACTTCACAAAAAGGTATTTACTTCAAAGGACTCTACATTACAACAACCATGGGACCAAGTGTTAAAATCCAAATCGTTTAACAAAGAAAACCGCTGAAAGGCGGTTTTTTATTTTGCCAAGCATTCCCCTATCTGTTATAATTTACCTGTATATTATTGATATTTTAATCTATGCCAGGAAGACTTGATGCCATTACATGGGATGAATGTTTCATGCAGATGACGTATATTATTGCAAAGAGATCAAAAGATCCAAGTACACAGGTGGGGGCTGTCATTGTAAATGAAGAAAATGTAGTCGTTGGACTCGGGTATAATGGATTTCCAAGAAATATTGAGAATACGGATCTCCCTTGGGAACGCGAAGGAGATTGGCTCAATACCAAATATCCATATGTGGTACACGCCGAAGTGAATGCTATTTCTAATTCCAATGCAAAAACAAAAGGATGTAAAATATATGTCAATCTTTTTCCTTGCAATGAATGCGCGAAAATGATTATACAAAATGGAATTACTGAAGTCATTTACGAGTCAGATAAATATCACGACGAACCAGCTTTTATTGCATCACGAAGACTTCTTGATGCTTCAGGAGTATTTCACCGACAGTACAAATCCCAATTTTATTTTAAATAGTATGAAAAAAGTTATTTTTGGTTTTACCGGACTTATTGCCTGTGGGAAAGGAACTGCAGCAAAATATTTAGAAGAAAAATACACCGCAAGTACCTATCGTTTTTCCACCATGCTTCGTGATGTCCTCGATAGATTCTATCTCCCCCATACCCGAGAAAATATGGTGAGTATGTCAGAATATATCCGAACAAAACACGGAGAAGATATTATGGCAAAAACCATGGCAAAAGATGTAGAAAACGATACGAATGATGTTATTATTGTAGAAGGCATACGACGCATGGCAGATATTGAGTATTTGAACACACTGCCAAATTTTGTATTAGTAAAAATTGAAGCCACTCCAGAAAAACGTTATGAGAGAATTATACAACGTGGAGAAAATACAGATGACAATACAAAAACCTTTGAAGAGTTTTTAGCAGATCACAAACGTCCGACAGAAATGACTATTCCAGAAGTCATGAGTCATGCGGGAGAAACTGTAAACAACGATACAAATATGCAAGACTTCCAGGATCAATTGGATATTTTGGTAAAAAAATATACAGAATAAGTATGCAGGTGAAGTTACAAAAAATGCATGAAGATGCCATACTCCCCAACTATGCACATCCTGGAGATGTGGGAATGGATGTGTATTCACGAGAAGAAACCCACACCCTAGAACCGGGTGAAAGAAAAATTTTTTATACTGGTTTTGCGCTTGAATTCGATCATGGATATGTTGCTCGTGTTTGCGATAAAAGTTCTCTTCCAAAAAATCATGGAATTCATACACTCGGAGGAATTTTTGACGCTGGTTATCGTGGAGAATATAATGTTCAGCTCATCAACCTTGGACAAGAACCTGTAACAATAGAAAAAGGACAAAAAATAGCGCAAATAATCTTTTATCCGGTTATGATTGCTACTCTCGAAGAAGTAACAGAGCTCAAGGACAGCTCTCGTGGCACAGGAAGCTTTGGAAGTACTGGAAAATTCTAATATTCACAAAATTTTAGCCTGTTATTTATGAATATAGCCACACAATTGGAAAAAATAGAATCTCTCTTTTTGCAATATAAAAAAGAAATACAAAATTTTATTCTCGGCAGTCGGGAGATTTCTGTTGCGCAAGAAAATATTGTCCAAGAAGTAAAAGAACAGGCAGAAAAGAAAAAACTCCTTGATACCTATAAAAAAATATCCTCAATAAAAAAATAACACATACGTATGCCAGAAGAAAAAAAGAATAATACAGAAAAATTAAAATCTAATACGGATGAAAAGTTTATTGAGGATTATATAGAAAAAATATACAACGCAAATGAGGCATATGGAGACTATGCTCATTTGGAAACCATGGACGAAAAAGTTGCTCGCCTTAAAAATCTTCGCAAAGAAACAATTGGAGGAAGAAAAAATTTACCAGAAGTATCGTTAAATATACAGGCGATAGACAAGGCCATTGAAATGGCAAAAGAACAACAGAAAGAAGAAAAAACAAAGACAAAGGAATCAAAAAAGAAATTCGGTATTGGTTTTTCTGGTTTTTTTAATAGAAAAAGCGAAAAAGAAATTACAGAAGCTGAAGAAAGAAAAACTCAGGGGAAAGAAGTCCGTCTTGAAGAAATGGCAAAAGGAAACCGCTGGGAACGAGAATCTCTTCGTCTGGAACAAGAAGCTTATGACGAAAGAAAAGAACATGAAGCGAAACTCAAGGAACTTATAGCTCAGTTGGAATTGATAGAAAAAGGTGATCCCCAACTAAAAGATTTGGTTGCAAAAGCAAAAAAGAACCTCCATGAATTAGAAAACATTAATACCACACACCATGAACTCATTATTCGTGGACAAAATAATACTCGTACAAATCTTCTTGCTGAAATAAAAAAACTCCAGAATTATGTAAAAGGGGAACTCCCCGATCTCACAGAAGATGCAGTTGAAGAAACAGATGAAGGATACAATGGAGGTCCTCGTTTTTGGAATAAAGAGGGTGAAGTAAAACAAACAAGCAGAACAGAACAAAAATCAACTCCCCCACCAATGCCTGATGAAAAAAAGGACGTAGTAGTTCCAGAAAAATTTACAGAAGAGGAAGAAAATTGGTTTGATGAGGGCGAGCGCATAGGGGAAAATACCAGCGAATCAATGACACCTTTCACAGAGTACTATGATAAATTTACCAAAGGTGAGGCTATTGAATTACCACCAAAAAATGCAGTACAATCCACGGAACTTGCAAAAGTAATCAAAAAACTTCAGGAAGAAGAGAAAACCTCTTTGATCTTTGATATGATACGCAAAACCTATGACGGATTCAATCCCGATGTGAAAAACTTTTGGCTACAATTCGGTGCAGATAAAATTCTCAAACAAATTGAAGAAGATCGTTTCTCTGCACAGCTTGGAGAAAAAAATATAACTACTCCACCTACTGATGAGGAAATAGAAGATTTTTATGTGAATATGCAGCACCAACAAAGGAAAAAACAAATACTTCGGGAAGCTATAAAAAATGATGATGCCACTCTGTATATACCAGATGATAAAGCAGAGCAAGAGGCACTCCGCGCTGTTATAAATGAGGCAGAAAAAAACAAAGATACAAAAGCTGGAAAAATATTCTACACACAACTGGTTAATGCAATTGATCGAGGTTATGATAGAACAGATATTGGAGAGAAGGCTATTTGGAATTCTCTCGGTGCAGGACACATAATAAAAAACCTACTTTCAAAGGAATTTGAAATTGAAAATGTCGATACTTCTGATGAAAATGACGCAAAAAAAATTACGGAAGAAGATGCAGAGAAAAGAATAGTCCTTCCAGTCACACGTACGTTGGTTTATGATAAAAAACACCTATCCCAATCCTGAGGAAATTCCAAAAGAACTCACAGACATGGAAGGAAAAACACCACTCGGAAATTATAAAATACAGAGTACCTACGGAGGCCCAGAATCGAAATACCAATGGAATGAAGATAGTGCACTTGTTCATGAGGGCACAGACTCACTCATTGTTTGTGTTATTGATGGGGCAGGTGGAAGTGGCGACGGGTTATTAGCATCACAAGAAGCCAATCGCATAATGTCAGATAACATCGAAGAAGGAAAAAACATGTTACAAACACTTTTAGAAGCGAATAAACATATAAATACACTCAATGAAACAAAAAGAAAAAAAGTGTATGCCACCTTTGCTGGAATAGAATATTTGAAAGATGGAGATATTTCCATACTTGCGTTAGGTGATGCACGCGCACTTACACTTCGAAACCATAAAACTCTTCAAGAAGGTACCTCAACACTGGACAACCTGGCACAAAAACTGACTCGTGACAGAAACAATCCTGCAGATTTTTATTCACATCCAAAGAAAAAAATTATTCTTTCAAGTTTGGGATTTCAAACAAAAAGTGAGGAATTCTTGCCACAAGACAAAACATTTACTCCACAAAATGATGATAGAATAATCCTAGCTTCAGATGCACTTTGGGATGTCATGAGTGATTACGAAATAGAGGAAATCTCTAAAAACTCTAAAACAGCAAAAGAAATGGAAGATAAACTCTATCAAGCTGTATTTGAAAGAAATAATGCAGGAAACACAGAATTTCTAATCAAAGAAAAGATTGGGGAAACAATACAAGACATCCCTTATACTGTAAAAAAAGGTTTTGGAGATAACATAACTATTGCAATAGTAGAAATCAAAGTATAGACATATCATTTTCTGTCCTAAAATTTTATCACTATGAACTATCAATCACCAAGTGCAAGGGATATGACTCTTTTCAAAAGAGACAGAAGTTATCCCCCCAAAATAATTGCTGAGGAATACAAAAGAAAAGATGAATCCATTGTGTATGTTGGGGATATTATTGAGTATGCAAATACAAAAGGAGACATGGTAAAAGGTACTGTGGACATGATCCTCCCCCATGCAGCATTTGGTGATGGTATGGCAATAGTAAATACAGAAAAAGGAAAAGAATATGTGAATATAGAAGCGCTTAATATTATTGAAACAAAATCAACTCCTCCAACACCCGTTGAAGAATTTGATGGAGATATAACTCAGAGACCAGAAGAACCACAAGATGCTTCTGAGGCAGAACTTGCCAAAGAGATTGAGGATGATGAAGACAAAACAACCCCTAAAATTGAAACACCTCAAGCAAAAAAAGAGAAGCCTTCAATACAACTCACTCCACAAACTCTCACCACAGAAGAGCAAGAAAAACTTAAAAGATCAATGAAATTGAATGAAGATTGGGATATTGGAGAAGAAACTCCACAGGAGTCACCTATAGCAGAACCAGAAAAAACACCTCTTGTTGCACCTGAACAACCCCAATCAAATACCTTTCCTGAATCTTCAACAGAAACTCCAGAAAAGAGATTAGAAAGAGAAAGAAAAGCTATTGCCTTCCTTGGAGACCAACTCTTT
>JAZDMW010000017.1:0-3966 GCA_043800545.1 Candidatus Magasanikiibacteriota bacterium
TTGCAGAAGGACTCCGTGCTTTTCTTCGTCAGGATCCAGATATTATTATGGTCGGAGAAATCCGCGACAAAGAAACTGCAGAAATTGCTATTCATGCTGCCATGACTGGACACTTGGTGCTTTCTACGCTCCATACGAACGATGCTCCAACTACCCTTCCACGTTTGCTCGATATGGATATTCCTCCATTTTTGATTGCCTTTACCGCAAACATTATTATTGCACAACGTCTTGTTCGTAAAATCTGTAATGAATGCAAAAAAGAATTTAAGTTGAATAAAAAAGAAATTGACGAACTGAATAAAATTGCACAACTCGACAGAATTAAAAAATTTTTTACAGAAAATGATGTCAATCTTTCCCCAGAAGAAAAAGATTTTGAAACCCTTACTTTTTACCGTGGTGAGGGATGCAGAAAATGTGGAAAAAGTGGGTACAAAGGACGTATTGGTATTTATGAAGTGATGGAAATTGATGAAGCCATGACACAAAAAATAAATGAACGTGCAAATGCACAAGAAATTAAAAAATTTGCACTGGAGCAAGGAATGATAACGATTCTTGAAGATGGAATAATTAAAGCAAAAAAAGGAATTACTACTATTGAAGAAGTTCTTCGAGTAACGCGTGAGTAAAACGCAATTATGCCTGTCAAAAAAAGACAATTGTCCCCCTTTGAAATAAAAATCAATACTTGGATAAATGAACATCTTACCCGTATTCCTTTTGTACAAAAAATATTTTTTATTGATCACTTACGAACCATGGTTCATGCTGGACTCTCTCTTGTTGAGGCATTGAAAATTCTAGAAAAAGAAGTAGAAAATAAAAAACTTCAACGTATTGTCACTCGAATAAAAGAAGAGGTAGAAAAAGGAAGACCTTTGAGTGAAGTCCTGAATGAACACCCTGATGCATTTCCTCCAATCTATGTAAAAATGGTAGAAGCTGGTGAAATGGCAGGGAAACTTGAAGACTCACTCGAACAAGTAGTGATACAAATGAAAAAATACCATGACCTTCTTTCGAGTGTTCGTGGTGCTATGATTTATCCTGCTGTCATTATATTTGCTATGTCTTCCGTTGCCATTCTTATGGTAACAGTCGTCCTTCCAAAACTCATGGTGATTTTTAAAGATTTTGATTCTGAACTTCCTCTTGCGACCCGCATCATGATGAAAATAACAGATTTTATGGGAAACCCAATAAATCTGCTTATTATTTTCATTTTGATTTCCGCATTTTTTACCAGTTTTGCATACGGACTGAAAAAATCAAGAAAATTTAAAGAAACAATTCATACTATCAATCTTCGTATTCCGATTTTTGGAAAGGTTATTAAACAAATTAACCTTGCACGTTTTTCACTCACCCTTTCTTCCCTTCTCAAAAGTACAGTGCCTATTATTTCTGCTGTAGAAATTAGTTCAGAAACTGTTTCCAATACACAATTTCAAAATGCGTTAAAATATACAGCAGAAAAATTAAAATCTGGAATACAACTCTCCGAAGGTCTTGCAGAATACAGTCACCTTTTTCCTCCTATGGTTACAGAAATGATACTCGTTGGAGAAAGAACTGGTCAAATTGATCATATGCTGAATGAACTATCAGATTTTTACTCGAACGAGGTGGACAAAACCATGAAAAATTTTACAACCATTATTGAGCCTGTTGTAATTCTCGTTATGGGACTTGCTGTTGCTGGAATGGCAGTTGCAGTGGTCATGCCTATGTACTCATTAGTCCAAAATTTCTAAATATGTTTATAAACCCATTTCCAGATGCTTTTGGTATAGACATCAGTGATCTCTCTATCAAAGCCGTACAACTCAGAGCACACATGAATTTTGGACAATTTCCAACCTATAAAATTCTTTCTGCGCGTTCAGTGACTCTTCCTCAGGGTCTTATTGTCAATGGCGTACTTCAAGAACCAGAAAAAGTGAGAAAATATATTGAGCATCTTCTTCGTGGAGGACAAACACAAAAACATAAAAATATTAAAAGCCCTTGGGTCGTCGCTTCTATCCCTGAAGTTCACACCTTTATTAAACAAATAGAAATTGCAAAACCAGCTGAAGATATTATTGAGGAAGATATATTTTTTGCAATAAAAAATCACTTCCCTATTGAAGAAAATGAAGTATTTTTGGACTGGCAAATTCTTCCACAAGAAAATGAAAAAAATTCACTTGTCCTCGTGAGTACTGCTGAAAAAGATATTGCAAACATGTATACATATTTGCTTGAAAGTGTTGGACTTGCCGTTATCGCAATTGAACCAGAATCTCTTTCTCTTGCAAGAACACTTGTCACTCAAAACAAAGAATATGAAAATGAAGCCAGAGCACTCTTGGATATTGGAGCAACACACTCGAACCTCATTGTTTATGATAATAATAGCGTACAATTCAGTAAAGTACTCTCATTTTCTGGAGAAATAATCAACACAGCACTTGCACAAAAATTAAAAATATCTCGGGATCAGGCAGAAAATTTGAAATATGAAATGGGATTTCAAATATCTGGAAAAGACAAAAAGGCAAGCCAAGCCATTCTTATAACTCTCCCAATTCTCGGCAATGAATTGACTCAGGCTATTCGCTTTTACTATACTCATTTTCCGAATGCCCATAAAATTACTCATATTACGATGTGTGGTGGTGGAGCCTATTTAAAAAACCTCCCAGAAATACTTACAGAAAAACTCGGCATAGAATCCATGCCTGGACATGTTTGGAAGAATCTCAATATTACAGATTCCAAAAACCTTCCAGAAAATGAAGCATTGAGTTATGCTGTAGCTATTGGTCTTGGTCTTCGCGCAGCAAATCACCCCTACGTTCAACACAAAAAGAAATAAAAATGTATGTATAAAACCCGTATCAATCTTCTTTCCCCTGAAAAGCAAAAATTCCTTGATAAAATGATTGTTTTTCAGTTTATAAAAAATACATTAGATATTTCTATCTTTTCTTTGTGTATTATTAGTATTATCCTTCTTGGTGGAGAAATTATTCTTCAAGAACATTTCAATGTTCTTGCACAACAAACAGCACAAACCACTTCAAGATACTCTGTGGCAAACAAACATTTTCAGGAAATTAATACCATCCTCGAAAATACAGAAAAAATACAAAAAGAATATTACCCTTGGACAGAAACTCTGAACAGTCTTGCAAGTGCCCTTCCCGATGGAGTAACTCTTGATAACATTTCTCTTGATCGAGGACAGAAAAAAATAGTTTTTTCTGGACTTGCAAACACACGAGAAAATCTCCTTTTATTTGAACAGAACCTTAATACCCTTCCTTTCATGAATGAAATAAAAGTCCCACTCACACAATTAACACAAAAAGAGCTTGTGCCATTTAACCTTACATCAAGCCTCAAATAGTATGAAAAAACAATCAGTGAAACAATCCACTCTTTTCTACATCATACAAAAAATTGTTTTTATCAGTATTATTTCTGGTGTGATTATTTTTCCTGCGGTTCATCGTATGAATGAACTCAAAACATATATTTCGAGCTCTCACCGGGAACTGGAGGACCAATTCACCCGCATAAAACTTCTCAAAAAATCTCTTCAAGAATTGAGTAGTGTACAAAGTACCACTGAAAATTTTAAAAAAGCAAGCATACAAAAAGGATCAGAACTCGAAATTATTAAAATTTTTGAAAATCTTGCCCAAAAACACCAAATACAACAAAATCTTTCTGTATCTTCTTTTGAAACACAAAAAAATCCAAAAGCAAAACCAGAAATTTCCCCCTACTACTACACGTTTACTTTTCCCAATACTGGTGAGTATGTAAACCAAATGGAGTACTTGGAAGACATTGAGCACCTCCCCTTTTATACAATTATTGATGCTGTCACAATAAATAAAAAATCTCTCAAAAATACAACCAGTACCCTCTCATTTTTTCAATTTGAAGCCCTTATTTATGCTACGGAAA
>JAZDMW010000028.1:0-8833 GCA_043800545.1 Candidatus Magasanikiibacteriota bacterium
ATTGCAACAAGATTCCCCTCATAAAATACCCCCATAACTTCAAGACCTTCTTTTAAAAATTCTCCATCACCACCAATAAGGTCAGAAGAAACATCTAATGTTTCGTAGGTATCATTATTCATGAATGAATACATCTCCCCACTTTTATACAAAAATTGGATATTTTGTCTTTCTACTTGAACGATATCTACACTTTCTGAACTTTTATAGGTAATTTCTAGTGCACGTCCAGAAGAAATACTCTTCATTTTTGTCTTTGTGAAGGCAGAACCCTTTCCTGGATTCACAAACTGGAAATCAGTTACAACGTATAAGTCATTATTATGGGAAATGACGGCTCCCTTTTTGATATCTGATGTATCTGCCATATTATTATGATATGAGTTTAGACATAGGCAATGTTAGCACATTATCTATATTTTTGCAACCAAGAAGAACCTGAACAAGGCGATCAACTCCAAGCGCAATACCAGTACACTGTGGAAGCATATCTACTGCGTATATAAATTCTTCATCAATTTCTATACGTTCTTTTCCGAGTTTTTCACGAATTTCTTGTTCTTCTAGAAAACGCTTTCTTTGTTCTTTTCCATCTGTGAGCTCCGAAAATGCATTCGCTATCTCCATACCATTCATATATACCTCAAATCTCTCTGCATACCGATTATCTGCATCATCAAGCTTTGCCAAAGCTGCCATTTGAGCTGGATAATGATGAAGAATAACATTCCCCATTTCCTCAAGCTTCGGTTCAATTTCATTCAAAAATATTCTGTAAAACATATCTTCATACCGTTCTTCTGCCCCAAGAGAGTATCCTTTTTGCATACAAAAAGCTTTCAGAGATTCATCAGTAAGCAATTCATCAAGATTTACATCAAGAATTTCTTTCCATATCTCTTTCATATGCATACGTTTGAAATGTATTTCTTTTTTAAACATTCCTCCAAGCAGAAAACATAACTTTTCCACATCATCCATAAGTGCTGTAAAATCCACTCCTGTTCTATACCACTCAATCATGGTAAACTCTGGGTTGTGAGTACCACCAAAACTCTCAACACTTCTAAAACACTTACACAAAGAAAATATTTGTGTATACCCTGCTCCTAACATTTTCTTCAAGCTATACTCTGGTGAAGTATGCAGATATCCAGTATAATTCTCTCCCCTTTCATTTTGGAATAACACCTTCATTGGATCAAGATATGGTTCTTGTCCTGGAATATGCAAAAGCAATGGGGTTTCTACTTCAATAAAATTTTCATTCCAAAAAAATTCTCGTATTGAACGAATAATTTTCCATCGATTCTCTAAATTTTGCTTATTTTGCGCAATATGCTGTACATGATTCATAGTTGTGTTATACTACCATAGAAAAGAGAAAGAATCAATACTGGAGAGATTATATTGACAAAAAAAAAGGTCTATTGTATAATAGCTATCGCAATATGCGGATGTCGTATAGTGGCTATTACCTCGGCCTTCCAAGCCGATGACGACGGTTCGATTCCGTTCATCCGCTCAGCCAAAACATATATCGCGGGATAGAGCAATTGGCAGCTCGTCGGGCCCATAACCCGAAGGTTCTCGGTTCAAGTCCGAGTCCCGCAACAAATAATGCGGTAGTAGCTCAGTTGGCTAGAGCGCTTCCTTGCCAAGGAAGAGGTCGCCGGTTCGAACCCGGTTTACCGCTCAACCATTATGTGTTATAATGGTAATTAAGTAATACAGTTCCCCCTTAAACTGTATGGTAAAGAAAAAACACCCTCATTATCAGGGTGTTTTTTTGTATAAAAATTTTCCTTTTACTCTTCTCTCCTTTTTTGATACAATATTACTATCATTTATTCATCATATATATTTATGATTATACCACTTCTTATTATATTTGCAGGATTAGCCGTCCTTATTGTTGGAGCTGAAATGCTCGTACGAGGTTCTGCCTCTATGGCAAAAAAATTGGGTGTATCCAGTATTGTTATTGGACTGACTGTTGTCGCCTTTGGAACATCAGCCCCAGAACTTTTTGTAAACCTCTTTTCTGCATACAAAGGAACGACTGACCTCGCTATTGGAAATATTATAGGAAGTAATATGGCAAATATTCTTCTTATCCTTGGTGTTGGAGCTACCATGACTGCTATTAAAGTAAAAGCAGGAACAACATATAAAGAAATTCCTTTTGCACTACTTGCCATGATTCTTGTTGCTGTATTTGGAAATGATTTATTTTTAGATGGAAATTCTTCAAATATTCTTTCTCGAACTGATGGTCTTGCCCTCATGGGATTTTTTATTATATTCCTCTATTACACCTATGGCCTAAGTAAAGCTTCTGGTGATGATCAAAAAGTAGAGTTATATCCTTGGGCAACTTCACTCCTTATGGTCATCGGCGGTCTCGTAGCTCTTATTCTTGGAGGAAAGCTAATTGTAGAAAATGCCATTATCCTTGCAACCATTGCCGGGATGAGTGAGGCCCTCATTGGTCTTACTATTGTTGCGGTTGGAACTTCTCTTCCAGAACTTGCTACAACGATTGTAGCCCTCAGAAAAGGACAAAACGATATCGCTATTGGGAATGTTGTTGGAAGTAATATCTTCAATGTATTTTGGATTCTTGGAGTTACGGCAATAATTAAACCACTTCCTTTTGACACAGCAGCAAACATCGATGTGCTTTTTACTACAATAATTACACTTCTCCTTTTTGCTTTCATGTTTATTGGGAAAAAACATACTCTTGAACGTTGGCAAGGTATTTGCTTTCTCTTTCTCTATGTTGGATACGTTACCTACGCTGTCATGAGATAACTCTTTGAGAGTATGAAAAAAATACTCAAAAACATTCGTAAAGATCTCACAACACACGTGGATATACCCTACAAGAAAGGGGCAATACGCTTTTTTACAGAACCTATCAAAATCTACGGCGTACGCACTCCCCTTGTCCGCAAAATTGCACAGAAATACTGGCTAAAAATAAAAGATACTGATAAAAAAACAATATTTGCTCTGTGTGAAGAACTTCTCAAAAGTAATTATAATGAAGAGGCTACTATAGCCTTTTCATTTGCAAAAAAACTAGAAAAAGGATATACTCCTGCAGATTTCCAGGTATTTGAGAAATGGGTAAGAAAATATCTTACGAACTGGGCTATGGTGGATGACTTCACCACCCACGCACTTGGGGCCCTTATTTATAAATACCCAATTCTATTGCCAAAAGTATTTTTGTGGACAAAATCGAACAACATGTGGGTACGTAGAGCGAGTGCCGTTACTCTTATCCACTTTGCAAAGAAAAAACAATGGCAGAAAGAATACTTCCTTACTGCTGATGCGCTTCTCTCAGACAAAGAAGATCTTGTACAAAAAGGATATGGTTGGATGCTGAAAGAAGTTGGGAATCATTTTGAGGATAAAGTATTTGAGTATATCCTCAAAAATAAAAACAAAATGACAAGAACTGCTCTCCGCTATGCAATAGAAAAAATGCCAAAAGATAAAAAAACACAGGCAATGAACTAATACTATGAGAATAAACAAAGCAATTGCACAAATGGGAATTTGTTCCCGAAGAAAGGCTGATGAGCTGATTGAATCAGGTCTTGTTTTTGTTGATGGAAAAAAAGTTGTTGAACCAGGACTTCAGGTTGATCCAGAAACACAAAAAATCACTGTAGAGGGTTTTGAAACTGATAACAATACTGACCAGTCTGAATACGTATATATTGCTCTCAATAAACCAATAGACTATATAACCAGCACAACAAACAATCAAGGACAATCTGTTATGGATTTACTCACCCGTGATAATTATTGTGGGAAAAATAAACAAGAACTTGAAACTCGAGTTTTTCCTGTGGGAAGATTGGATAAAGATTCTGAAGGGCTCGTTCTCTTGACCAATGATGGTGAATTAACAAATGTTCTTACCCACCCACGGTATGAACATGAAAAAGAGTATGAAATTATTCTTGATACTCCTCTCTCTCACGAAGCGGTTGAACTTCTTGAACGAGGAATGAATATTGGTGATGAATTTGTACAAGGCATAAAAATCACAGACCAAAAACATATTGGAAGAAAACATATTATTTACGCAATTTTGAAAGAAGGGAAAAATAGACAAATACGAAAAATGTTTGGAAATCTCGGATACAATTTACAAAACTTAAAAAGAATTCGTATCGGAAAACTGAAACTCAAAACACTTCCTCTCGGAAAATGGATTTACGTACAGAAAAAAAATATTATTTAAAAAGCACATTGGTAAACTCTGTGCTTTTTTGATATACTAACAAGTGACATAATATTATCATATGCTTCACAATAACTCATTTTCTTTTAATCATGTTCGCGTAGTGTTTTTTTTCAGCATACTCATCATGCTCGCGATTGGATTTTTGTATCTTATTCGACCATTTATTTATCCAATTTTTTGGGCATCAATAATTGCGGTTATTTTTTATCCAGTATATAATCGCATACTGAAATATATTCGTCACAGAAGTCTCAGCTCGTTTGTGACGATACTTCTTATTATTGCCTTGGTATTCCTCCCAATTATTGCTATTGGAGTTCTTACAGTAAACCAATCAATGACTCTCTACAAATCTGTTTCAGCCGGTGGACTTTTTACCAATTTTACTGATGTATCAAGTAGATTTGAAAATCTTCCTGTTATTGGAAATTATTTTGATACCATTAAAAATGATTGGTCTAGCTATGCTCAAGATACTGCAAAAACAGTAAGTCTTTTCCTGTATGAAAATCTTGTAAGCGTGTCTAAAATTTCCATAAAATTCATCTTCATGCTTTTCATCATGACATATACACTTTTCTATTTCTTTAAGGATGGTGAAAAACTGTTAAAAAATATTATGTATTTATCTCCACTTGGCGATAAATATGAAAAACGATTGTTTGAAAGATTTACATCAACCGTACGCGCTACTATTAAAGGAACATTTATAATCGGATCTATACAAGGTTTTCTTGGTGGCATGCTCTTCTGGGCAACAGGAATTCCTGGAGCATTAGTATGGGGACTTCTCATGACAGCCCTTGCTTCTATTCCAGCAGTTGGTTCTTTTATTATTTGGCTTCCTGCTGGGCTCATAATGCTTGCCCTTGGAAATACTTGGCAAGGAATTGTAATCCTAGTTTTTGGTAGCATGGTTATTGGAACTATAGATAATCTACTCCGACCATCCCTTGTTGGAAAAGATATTGAGATGCATCCACTCATGGTACTCTTTGCAACGCTTGGTGGTATTTTCTTGTTTGGTATCACGGGATTTATTATTGGTCCGATTATTGCTGCGCTTTTCCTGTCCATCCTTTCTATTTATGATATGTATTATAAAAAGAATTTAAAAGATAACTAAAATTTTTAAAGATACAAAAAAAGACCTCGTTGAGGTCTTTTTTATATTTCTTTTTAATACATTCCTTCAACTAATGATCCTACTATATAACCCACAGTTCCTGCAACACCGGCAAGTACCAGCATTTCCAATCCTGCTTTCCACCATTTTCTTTTAGAATACTTTGTCGTAAACACGCCAAGAACGAAAAGCCCAATCAAAGTAACAATAACAGATATACGAATAGCAACAGAAACTGGCAAAAAGAAATAAGAAGCAAGAGGAATTATTCCACCAATGAAATATGAAAATAACATTACAAAAGAATTTTTTATGAGATTCTTTTTCTTTTTAACATCAACATTCAGTTCATGATATACCATTTCCTTCAAAAAAAGCTTATTATCACTTGACGCTACTTCCACCATTTCCACAGCTAATTTCTTTGGCCATCCTTCTTTTAAATAAATTTCATACAATTCTTCTTTTTCTTCATTTGGATATTTTTTGAGTTCTTCTTTTTCTTCTTCTATAATTCTTCTGTCTATGGAATATTCTGACTTACTCGATAAATAGGTTCCAACAGACATAGAAACAGATTCTACCCAAATAATTACCGTACCAGACAATATAATAGTAAAAGGATCACTTGTGGCAATTGCAATTCCTGTGATGGAACCAAATGTAGAAACCATTCCATCTTCCATTCCAAATACCAATTCCCTCATAGAATCAATAAGTCTGGAATCTTGGTGATGAATATAGTCTGCGTTATATGGTGTTTTCATATGTTATATATTTTCTTTGTATACAGTATATCAAAAAAACAAAAAACATCCCAATATTTGAGATGCTTTTTGAGGTACTCAACGTCAAGGTAGGAATATGACGTTGAGTGAGTCGAGGAGAGACCCCTCAGCCCCCGCAGTTTGCAGGAGCATCAGGGTCTTCCTCATGGTAGGGAGGCGGATCATGTCCGAAGAGCATGACCTCGCCTGGAAGGCGGAGGTCGTCGGGGTCGGAGATGTATCCCGCATCAGTGAAGTCACACCTCCACCGATAGCGGAAGAGAATCTCAGACTCCCATTCACCGATGACGAAGGAACCGTACGAATAGAGGACCGGGCGGTCCTCGTCATCGCGGGTGGTCCGGTAGGAAGACCAGATCACCTGGCCGGCGTTGTTCTCGACCTGCACGTTGAACGTGCAGAGGTCGGGGATCTGCCTGGGCAGGTTGATCCGGAGGGGTGTTGAGGCCTCGTCCCACGAGTGGCCGAGGAAGTACCGACCGGACAGCCCCCGAACTTCGGGGAAACACTGGATGGAAAGCCAGTATTCTCCAAATTCGGGCGGGTGACTGACGCGGTTCCAGGGCACAGGCTCGCAGAGCATGTGCTCATCCGGCCCACCCGCCACGTAGTCCTTGACACAGCGGAGTTCCTCCGCCGTATCCCAGACCACGGTGGTTCGCACCACCGGAATTGGGAAAAGACGCTTGGCGACGCTGTTCTTCGCGAACGGGAGGTTGAACTCCCGCGCGCTCACGGTGTTGGTGACGAGAACAAGAATGGACAGGACCAGAAACATGAACGTACGCATGGGAACCTCCTCCCGTTGTGTTGTGTTTTAAATGACCAAAAGAAAAAACTGTATTTTCTCTTTTCGTCATTCAATTCCCTTTCCTCATATCTAGTATACCGAGGTTGGATATATTAGTAAACCATATTTTTACAAATTTGTCAAGTGTTGATTGTGTAAATGAGAATGTGTAAAAAAAGAGTGTCACTTTTCGGTGACACTCAATTTATTTATGTATTTACATGGAAATAACAAACATCTCCATCTTGTACTTCATAATCCTTCCCTACCAAATGAAGTTTTCCTGTTTCTTTTATCTTACTCCAACCCCCTGCTTCTACAAAATCTTTCCAATTTACTACATCTGCTTTTATAAACCCTTTTATAAAATCCGTGTGAATTACCCCAGCTGCGTCAGGTGCAAGTGAATGTCTTTTTACGGTCCACGCACGTGTCTCTGGTTCACCAGAAGTTAAATATGTGATATAATCCAGAAGCTCATATCCTGCAACAATAATTTTATCTAAGCCTGTTTCTTCTATTCCAACATCTTTCATATATGCTCGAGCTTCATCTTCTGGAAGCTCAGCAAGTTCTGCCTCAAGTCTTGCACTAATATATACATGTTTTACTCCTTGTTCAACAATTATTTCTTTCTGATTTTGTATTTTTCCAGAATCATCATCCATATTTACAATATACATCATTGGTTTCATTGTGAGAAGACAAAGCTGTTTTACAATTGGAATTTCTTCGCCAGTATATTCTAATTGTCGTGCTGGTTTTCCAGATTCAAGATGTTTATACAAACGTTCAAGTAAAGCAATCTCAAGAACAAAATCTTTTGCTACAGCACCTTTAGCTTTTTTTTGTACGTTCTCTAATCTTTTGCTCACTGTTTGACAATCTGCTAATACGAGTTCAAGATTAATAATATCTGCATCATCTTTTGGATCTATTTTATTATATACATGTACAATATTATTATCCTCAAAAGCACGTACAACCTGTGCAATAGCATCAACCTCACGAATATGTGATAGAAATTTATTCCCCAATCCCTCACCTTCTGAAGCTCCTTTTACAAGACCTGCAATATCTACAAATTGAATTGCAGCAGGAATTATTTTTTTTGAGTTTTCTATCTTTGCTAGAGCAGAGAGGCGTTCATCTGGTACTTCAACAATACCAATATTTGGTTCAATGGTACAAAAAGGATAATTCTGTGCTTCTGCTTGTTTACTCTTTGTAAGAGCATTAAACAGAGTTGACTTTCCGACATTTGGAAGCCCTACAATTCCTACTGATAGCATACTTTTTTTCTTGAATATTATTTGTGTACTCCAAGGTATATTTACAAGTTCACAGGCAATTATACCAAATTCCGCTAAAAATGCAAATAAAAAACAGAGTCTGGCCCTGTTTTATATTATTCAATTGGTGTTGGTTCAGCAGGAGGAGATTCCACAGATGGTGACTCTGGTACCGATTCAACAGGAGCTTCCACAATAACTTCTGGTTCAGGAGCTGGTTCCTCTGGAGGAACTTCTTCTACAACTTCAGGCACAGTTTCTTCAACAAGTGGTTCAATTACTTCTTCTGTTGGATTTTCATTTGTTACTTCCGGTTCTGGGATATCTTCTGTTTCGGAAGGAGGTATATTTTCCTCTACAGGAGCAGGATCTCCTGTGGGAATTTCTTCTGTTGGGGTTATTACAGATTCATCCACAACTTCAGATACATTTCCTTCCATTTTTCTTGTTGCTATTACCATCCAATCAAAGGTTGCGTTACTTGTTCCATTTTGGAGTTCGCGGACTGTGAATCCGGTGTTGTCTTTTTGTGAGACATATATTCCGTTTGCTTCTGAGGTGAGGGTA
>JAZDMW010000030.1:0-14344 GCA_043800545.1 Candidatus Magasanikiibacteriota bacterium
GGATATTTTGGATGATGTTTTTTATGAATTATATGATTTAATTCCTTTGGTTTTACTCTTCACCCCAATTTACCTAATTTTCTTGTCATTTAGGGTTAAAAAAGTACTCCAGGAGTATGTTCGTGAGAATATAGATGTAAAAGATTTTGCTTTTTCTGGATTATTTACATTCCTCTTTACAATCATCTATTTAGACTATAAAATGAAAAAAATATATAATTTACAGAAAATTCATCTAAAAGTAAAACATATGGAAGAAAATCATAAAGAAAATCGAGAAGAACTCCCTAATTTCCTCAATAACGATGAATATCGTGAGGAAACTGTGGTAGCAGAATCAATAGAAGAAAAGAAATTAACTGTGAAGGATCTCTTTACAGAAAATTATAGTAAGCTTTTGAAAGTACGTGGCTTATTTATATTTTTTGCTTTTTTCGTTGCTGGAATTGGAGAAATACTGTTCCTTGGAGAGACAAAGGGTTTAGGATTCTTACTGTTCACCATTATATATATTGCTGGTTTCGCTGGAATAGCAAAAATTACAAGACAACTCAGAAATTATTGGGCATTTGGATTTGCTGTACCACTTTTAGCCTTTGCTGTGAGTAGTTTCTTATATACCAATAGATTAGTTGTATTCTGGGTTCCGGTTTTTTCGTATATACTCATGATCTTGTACCCATTGTTTTTAACATTACAAAATCCAAATAAATATAGGTTTTCTCTTTCACAAATTCCAATAGTACGAAATGTATTTTTACCATTAGAGAAAATACCATTTTTGTTTCGGGATTTAGCACAAATGGGAAGCGTACAAATGGATCCAGAAAAAAAGAATCGTATTATGAAAATTGGAATGGGGCTCCTTATTTCTATACCAATTTTGGTTATATTCGGTGTTCTTTTCTATTATGCCGATGCAGTTTTTGCAGATTTGGCTAAAAGAATATTTGATTACTTAGATATAGATATATCATGGGATGATATCCTGAAGCTTATCCGTATATTTATTTTTGGTGTTGCCTTAAGTGCACTCTATTATGTTTTTTTGAGTAAAAATCATATATTAGGAAACAAAAATGATAAGGTTTTTAGGTTGGATGATATTATCGTATCAATCGTACTTAGCTTGGTGAATCTTCTTTTCGCTGTGTTTGTATTTATCCAATTTACATATCTATTTGGGAAAAAAGAATTTGTAATGGCAAATAACATGGTATTTGCTGACTATGCAAGAAGTGGATTTTTCCAACTCGTGTGGGTGATTATCCTGGCAACAATCATGTTATTGGTTATCTACCGCTCAGCCGTATTTCACAAGGCAAGACAAATAGTAAATTGGTTACAGGTAGGTCTTATTGCACAAGTTATCATGATTGGTATTTCAGCTGTGAGAAGAATGAATGTATATCAAGATGCATATGGGTATACAGTTTTACGTATATATGTAGAATGGTTTATCTATTTTGCCTGTGTTATTCTTTTCTTGGCATTGATTTCTATTATTATAAAATGGAAATTTAGGTACTTTTTGTATAGTAGTATAGGACTTGGTTTTCTAGCTATTTCTTTAGTTACTGTGACGAATATCCATTTTGTAGTAGCAAGAGAAAATGTAAATAGATTTTTGTACAGCGGAAAAGCATTAGATGTTTCTTATTTAGGGAAATTGGGATTTGATGCAGTAACTGCATTGGAACCATTATTTAAAGAAGAAAATTTTAAAAAATTAACAATACAAAATAAAGTTGATCTCTCAAAGATATTTACGAATGTACCAAATTATTTTACCAATGAAACAAGTAAAGCAGTTAGCTATAAGTATCATGCTCATAATGCCTTACGAATTTTGAGTAAGTACGATACAGAACAACTTCAAAAACAACTGGATGATGCACAAAGAGTATCAAAGGAATTTGAGGCAAACAAACAAAAGGTTTTTGTGAATAAGAATACAAATTATTGTAATGTTCCAAGTATTACGAAAGAATATACCAAAAAGAATGTAGAATGTACTATTAAAAATGTAGGTGATAAAGTTTACGCAATAGTGGTCGTAAATGGAGGTAGAGATACTATAGATATGTATGCAGACAGAAGAAATGCTACCCCACTCCTCGTTGAATATTCGATTTATGAAAAGGTGATGAATGCGAATGTAATAGATTATACATTGATAAAGAAGTATGAATTTGAGTATGAACTCCTTGATGCTTCAAAAGAAAAGATAAATGACATGTATACGAAGTATGATGCGAAAGTATGGAGTGGTGGTGATTATCACGATGTTTTTCCAGTTAATAATTTTATAATGATGAAGGATGGCTCATTTGTTGAATTAGATGAGATAAATAAAATTATAACAAAATATGAAATTGATATTACGGATGGCTATAAAATAAAAAAAGCAGTTTATTGACATGCTGGTCATCGGTGGGGGGTACTCGCTTTGAAGAATGCATCTATTGCTTCAAAGAAAAGTTTCTGGGCAGAGGTTTGGTCGGGGAAAGGGAGCAAGATCTCATCTGTTGTCCCACAGGAACACTTTATGTAGAGTGTTCCTGTTATGGTAGAAAAACATATGAACATGTTGAGTTCTGACCCGATTTGAATGAGGAACCCAACAAATCGAGGAATATCTCCTTTCTGACTGACAACGTATTTTACTATGAAAATTTCATCAGGAGAGAGTTGACCAAGGCTCCCCCAAAATTCACGAAGAATTGGTGACTCCTCAGTTTTGTTTCCTAACTCTCTTCTGAATTCTCCAACAAAATGGAGGAACCAATTTTTCAAATGCATTATCGTACCCCCAAAAAAGAAGCGCCGGCCACGGGGGTGGCCAGCAAGGTGGGGAGGCTAGAGAGTCTCAGTGGTGACTCTCAGGACAACTGTGTTTTACCATCAGGCGTGCGAGGTCAAGCCATGTGGAGTTACCCCTAGGAATCAGTATTGGATCCTTCCGGCCATCAATAGGGCGAGGGAATACCTGGATGCACTCGTCGGGCGCCATGAGAATAACCACACCATGGTTGCCAGGCATAAAGTGTACGTCGAGGGTCTTCTGTCTCGCGTTTAGCACTGCTTGGTGTATGGGTCCAATATCCAAATTGGGAATTCCCGGACACAGTTTGCAGATTTCCTCAAATAGGGCTACAATTTCTTCCCGTGCCATCTCCATCTTTATCTTTGCCCCCAATCAAGAATATTTTAGCAACGTTGCGCAAAATATAGCATAAAAAAGATGATTTGTCAAGAGTGTGTAAATTTTGTATCTTTAGGTTTTTGTGTTAAAATACGGGTATATGTCACATTCTCTCGCAAAAAATACTTCTTTCATGACACTGGCGTCTATTGGGCAGAAAATACTCGCGTTTGCGTATTTTACGCTCATAGCTCGTATGATTGGGGTAGAGAATACGGGTAAATACTTTTTCGCACTGTCTTTTACGACAGTTTTTGTTGTATTTATTGATCTCGGGCTTACTAATGTTTTTATCCGTGAGGCATCGAAAACAAAAGAAAGATTACAAGAATATTTTTCTGTTGTTCTCGCGGTGAAGCTTGGGTTAGCAGTTGTTACGTATATTGCAGCTGTTTTGACAATAAATCTTTTGGGATATCCCATAGATACCAGGCAGTTGGTATATCTTTCTGCTGTGACCATGGTTTTTGATACCCTTCACATGACCTTGTATGGGGTGCTTCGGGCTTTGGGGAATCTGAAATATGAGGCATTTGGAATTGTTGGTACACAATTTTTGACTTTGGTTTTGGGTACGGCTTTTCTTTTTCTTGGTCTCCCGGTTATTTTTCTCATCCTTGCCTTTACCATTCCGAGTGCGTGTAATGTCCTGTTTGTTTCCCTTATTTTGATAAAAAAATATGGAATGCATGTTCGTCCAAAATGGGATAAACTGACGTTTAAATATTTGGGTAGAATTGTGATTCCTTTTGCTATTGCTGCTGTATTTGCAAGAATATATTCGTATGCAGATACCATGATTCTTTCTCAAATGATGGGGGAGATTGCTGTTGGGTGGTATAGCATCCCATACAAAATTACCTATGCATTCCAATTTATTCCACTTGCACTGGTCGCTGCACTGTATCCAAAATTCAGTGAATATTATATTGCAGATAGAGAAAAACTGGCTTCAGTATTTGAATATGGAATGAAGTATTTATTCCTTGTTGCATTTCCAATTGCTGTTGGTATTGGAGTACTTGCTAAAGATATTATTCTTTTTCTCTATACACCAGAATATCTTCCATCTGTTGTTCCTTTGCAGATACTCATTATTGGTCTTATATTTTCCTATGCGAGTTTTCCCGTTGGGGCATTTTTGAACGCATGTAATAGACAAATATCCCAGACTGTGATTGTTGGAATTGTCATGGTGGTGAATATTGTTTTGAACCTCCTTCTTATTCCAGTCTCTGGAGTGACTGGAGCAGCTATTTCTGCACTTGTAGGAAATATTTTATTAACCATCCTTGGTTTGTGTATTATCCCTCGCATCGCAGAAAATTTTTCTTTTAAAAGTCTTCTCAGTAACTTTATCCGTATTGGTCTTTCTGCAGGAATAATGGGAATAGCGGTTGTATGGTTGAACGGATATATGCATTTTTTGTATACGATTCCTCTTGGTGCAGGTGTGTATGGTATATGTCTTTTTATTCTGAAGGTGTTAGATATACAAAAAATTAAAGATGCTCTTATCCTTATTCGTAGATAATTATGAAAAGAACACTGATTATTTCACTCGAATTTCCTCCACAGTTAGGGGGAATAGCAACGTATGTAGAAAAACTTGCAGGTACGCTTGATACGGACAAGATTATTGTCCTTGCTCCACCAACAGAAGAGAAGGATCATGATGCGAAATATCCGTATATGGTTGTTCGCAAGGATTTTTATTTTCCAAAGTTCATTTGGCCACGATGGATAAAACTGTTATTTATTGTTCGCAAATTGGTAAAGGAATATAACATAGAAAATATTCATGTGCATCATATACTTCCAGTAGGATATGTTGCCTGGTATATGAAAAAGTTTTCTGGAGTGAAGTATGTTTTATTTTCTCATGGTACAGATATTGAAATGGCATCAAAAGTAAAAAGAAAAAATAAATTTGCAACAAAAGTTGGTCGTGGTGCAGAACAAATTATTGTAAATAGTGAATCACTCGGCATCCGCCTGAAAGCAAAATTTCCTGAACTTGCAGAAAAGGTGACAGTGATGTATCCTTGCCCTGACACAGACTTTATGATTCCCCCAAGTGTGGAGGAAGTAGAAAAACTTCGTTCAACACTGTCTCTTGAAGGAAAAAAAGTTTTGTTGTCTATTGGTCGCCTTGATGAGGGAAAAGGGTTTCCGTATTTGGTTCGCTATCTTCCTCAGATATTGAAGAAGGTTCCGAATCTTGTGTGGATTGTGGTTGGTCAAGGACCAAAGGAGAAATTAATTATTGAACTTATTAGAAAAAATAATCTCCAAAACATTGTTCGCTTTATTGGAGGTGTACCACATGATGATCTCAAAAAGTATTATTATTTAGCAGATATCTTTGCTCTTTTGACACATCCGGATATAACTCAAGGGGAGGAAGGATTGGGATTGGTATTTCTTGAAGCTTCTGCTGTTGGAATGCCTATTATTGCAGGAAAAAGTGGTGGAGTTGAGGAAGCGGTATTAAACGGAAAAACAGGAATAGTAGTGGAATCCAATAATGAAACAGAAGTCGTAGAAGCACTTTCTACCTTGATAGAAAACACAGAGCTTGCAAAACAATTGGGAGCAAATGCAAAACAAAGAATCCAACAAGAATTTGATTGGAAAGCACAACTTAAAAAAATTGAAACGTGGTTATGATTGAAGAAGAACAAAATAAAATTCCAAAAATAAGTATCATTATACCGGTATATAATCACGCAGGAGCACTTCGTCAGGCTTTGGATTCACTCAGAAAACAATCATTCAAGGATTTTGAAGTGATTGTTATTGATGACGGAAGTCAGGATGGATTGGATTATGTGATTCATGATTTTGATGAGTGTCTTACCTTGCGATTATTCCGACAACAAAATAAAGGAGCACCGTCAGCAAGAAATAAAGGATTTGAACAATCCAGTGGTGAGTTTGTTATTTTTTGGGATGCAGATATTGTGGGAGAGCCAGAAATGCTAGAAAAAATGCTCAAAAAATTAGAAGAAAATGTTCATGCAGATTTTGTATTTTCCAATTTTTATTTAGGGAAAAAACTCATGAAGGCAAAACCTTTTGATTATGAAATACTCAAAAAAGTAAATTATATTCACTCTACAGCTCTTCTTCGTCGTGAATCGGTTATTCGTTGGGATGAGGCATTACGGAGATTCCAGGATTGGGATTATTGGCTGAGTCTTGCTGAGCAAGGAAAAAATGGAATCTGGATTGATGAAGAACTTATGACTATTATTGCGGAAGGAACCATGAGCCACTGGCTTCCAAAATTTGCATATACAAAACCATGGAAGTATTTGCCATTTTTTAAAGAAAAGGTAAGTAAATATGAGAGAGCAAAGGAAATAATATATAGGAAACACGGAATACATGAAGAAAAATAATACCGGCAATAGCCGGTATTTTCTTTAAAACATTTCAAAGTGAATCTGTGAGAGAGGAATGTTGTTTTGGACAAGTATTTTTCGTATGTCCAGAATCATTGCAGGACTTCCACAGAAGTAATAATTGGCATTTCCTTGGATCAGTGAAGCAACATGCTCAGTGACTCTTCCTTGTATATACTCATTTTCTTCTTCATGTTGAGACAGAGTAATGGTATATGTAAAGTTTGTATATTCATTTTTAAGTTTTTCCAGAATTTCTTTGTAAAAAATATCCTGTTCATGACGAACACCAAACACCAATTGAACTGGTGTGAGAGTATTATTTTTTACAAAGGTTTGTATCATGGGGAGAATTGGTGCAATTCCAACTCCTGTTGCAAAAAAGATAGCGGGATCATTCGTATTTTTTAGCAGGAAATTTCCTGATGCTTCACTTATTTTTATTTCATCATGAATCTGTAAATTTTTGAGATAATTTGATCCAATTCCCTCTGGAATAATTTTTATGGTTAAACAAAGAGTATCATAATCAGGGAGGGAACAAAGAGAGTATGAACGAGTTATTTTTTTCTCTTGGTTTGGAATATATATTTGTATAAATTGCCCAGCTTCGTAGGTGAAGTTTTTTGGTTTTTCTAGGGTGAACTCAAAAACATCTTCAGTCAGTTGTTTTTTGTCTAAAAGTCTTGTAACAAAGGTTATTTTTTCCATATTTGACAGATAAAAACGGATGTGATACCATACTCCTGTAGTATGATATATATTTTATGATTCGTTTCAGCAAAGAGCTGGATTACGCTATCCAGCTTATCGTAAAACTCGCCCAATTGTCAAATGAGGAACTCCTCAGTCTGAAAAGTTTTTCAGAAAGTCGGGAGATTTCTTTTCTTTTTTTACAAAAAATCGCAAGAACTTTGAAGTCTGCAAATATCATCACATCTGCACGTGGATCACAGGGTGGATATAAACTCGCAAGACCTCCAGAAAAAATAACCCTCCGAGATATTATAGAAGCTTTTGAAGGAAAATATGCTCCAGTGGATTGTCTTCGTGGAAAAGTTTGTAAGCGAAGAAAAGATTGCCCAACAAGAAAATTTTCTGCTTGCCTTCATACAGATATCCTTCAGGTATTAGATAAATACACAGTGAAGGATATACAAGATATTTATGAATGTAAATAATCAATAATATGCCATCAAAAAAAATACAAAAAAGGAAGAGTGTGTATTTGGATCATGCTGCTACAACTCCAGTGAGAGAAGAAGTTCTTGATGCCATGATGCCGTATTTTACAGAAAAATTTGCAAATCCATCTGGTATTTATGCAGAAGCATTGACCGTGAGAAGAGATGTGGATGATGCTAGAAAAACTATAGCTCAAATACTCGGAACACAAGCAGATAGTATTTTTTTTACTTCGGGCGGAACAGAAAGCTGTAATACCGCTCTTTTTGGTGTAGCAAGAAAGAATGTATCCTCAGGAAAACATATTATCACCACAAAGATGGAACATCATGCGGTTCTTCATCCAATGGAAAAATTAGAAAAAGAAGGATATGAGATTACCTATCTTTCCCCAGACAAATTTGGTTTTGTTTCTGCAAAACAAGTTCGTGAAGCACTTCGTCCCGATACGATTTTAGTTTCTATCATGTATGCGAATAATGAAATTGGTACAGTCCTTCCTATTGCAGACATTGGAAAAGAAATTATAAAATGGAGAAAAGAAAATAATATAAAATATCCATATTTCCATACGGATGCGTGTCAGGCAGGGGGAGTACTGGATGTATCTGTAGAAAAATTGCATGTAGATTTGCTGACTTTGAATGCGAGTAAACTCTATGGACCAAAAGGAGTAGGACTCTTGTATAAAAGACGGGGAGTACAGGTAGAACAAATGATGTATGGTGGAGGACAAGAAATGAAATTCCGCGCAGGGACAGAAAATGTTCCTGGAATTATGGGGTTTGCAAAAGCACTTGAGTTAGCACAAAAAGAAAAAGAAGAAGAAAATGCAAGACTCATTGAACTCAGAAATTACTTTTTTGCAGAATTGCAAAAACAGATTCCAAAAGTAAAATTAAATGGAGCTCCATTAGAGGGAAGTGATGTTCGTCTCCCAAATAATTTGAATGTTTCTATTTTAGATATTGAAGGTGAAGCAATATTACTCTATCTCGATGAGTATGGAATCATGTGTTCAACAGGTTCTGCATGTACTGCAGATTCTCTTGATCCATCTCATGTATTGATTTCGTGTAGTCTTTCTTATGAATACGCACATGGATCAATTCGTTTTACTTTGGGAAGAGAAAATACAAAGGAAGATATTGATTATGTGATGGAACACTTGCCTGGTATAGTAGAAAAGCTCAGAAAAATTTCTCCTGTATCTTTGACTGAGGATCCAGGAAAAAATATTCATCCAAAATATCATCAAAGATAATAATATATTTATTTTAATTATATGACAGACGGTGCTGCAATTCGAGGAAATGATGGCAGTAAATGGCTCTATACAGATATCGTGAAGGATCATTTTTTTAATCCTCGAAATATTCTCTATCATGGAGAAGAAAAAGATTTCAAAGCCGATGCACAGGGACGTGTGGGTTCACCAGCTTGTGGAGATGAAATGGTCATTTGGCTCAAGATTGACCCAAAAACAGAAAAGATTACAGAATGTAAGTGGCAAACATTTGGATGCGGTTCAGCAATTGCATCAACTTCAATGCTCTCTCTTATGATAACAGAAAATGAAGGGATGACTATTGAACAAGCATTAAAAATACGTCCACAAGATATTATGGAGCGTCTAGGCGGACTTCCAGCAAGAAAGATTCATTGTTCTGTGCTTGGAGATAAGGCACTTCAAGCAGCAGTAAATGATTGGTTCCGTAAGACTGGTCAACATGAGAGAATTATTACCGAAGGAAGTAAAATTATTGATGAGGAACATAAAATTACAGACAAAGATATTGAAGAAGCAGTACTTGAAGGTGCAAGAGATATAGAAGATGTATTAAAAAAACTCAAAATAGAAAATATAGGAGAAGAAAGTGTTCAGGAGATAGAACAGCTCATTCGTTTTTATACAGAAAAATATTTCGGATAGTATGAAAAAAGATATTGCTGTGTGCGGAGGAAGATCCTGTAAATGTTTTGGTGCGGATCGTATTATGAAAAAAATATCAGAAGAAGTACATTTAGAACCAGGTGAAGAGAATGAAGAATATTCTCTTGATTGGGCAGGTTGTATGGGATATTGTGGACAAGGACCAAATGTCCGAATAAATAAACATCATTTTATTTTCTCAGCAGAAGAAGATACCATAATGGATGAAATACAAAAGGGAGGAACGAATAGAGAAGGAGAAAATACAGATGTGGAAACTGAAGATAAATTATTAGGTATATAATATGGACGAAGAACAACAAAAAAGAGAACAATTGAACAAACAGTCAGAAGAAGAAACATCTGTTGTCCGTCCACAAAATATTCCAGACAATAGGGCAGAGGCAATACGCAATTGTGAACAGTGCAAAGTACGCCGAGTGGTTGTAGATAGAGATGCATGTATTGGTGCTCAATCCTGCGTTGTCGTTGCAAATGGACTTTTTAAAATGGACGAGGAGAATCTCGCATATATTGATGACCCAAATGCATATGACGAAGATACTTTGCTTCTCGCCGCACAAGCTTGTCCAGTGCTTGCGATTCATCTATATGATAAGGATGGAAAAAAGATATTTCCAGAAGAATAAATAAAAAAGAGGCTCTCAAATGGAGTCTCTTTTATATATTATTTATTATTTTTTTCAATAAGAAGATTCTTTTCTTTTCCCACGTCCACTTTGATTTTATCACCATCATGAATGGCTCCTTCAAGAATCTGGAGGGCAAGAGGATCGAGAAGGTCAGATTGTATCACGCGCTTGAGTGGACGAGCACCAAGGTTTGGATCATACCCTTTATCTCCAAGCCAGGTTTTTGCTTTCATAGTCACTTGAAGCTTAATTTTTCTTTCGTCTAATCGTTTCTGAACATGCTCCAATTGGAGGTCCACAATTCTTCGTATATGTTCACGACGGAGAGGGTGGAACATGATTATTTCATCAATACGATTGAGGAATTCTGGTTTGAAGTGTTGTTGAAGTGCATCCATGACATTCTTTTTTACACGGGATTCATTTTCTTGTATACCAGAATCATTTGCATCATCAAAACCAAATTCACCAGATTTTCCAAGTTGCATAATCATTTCTGATCCAATGTTACTGGTCATGATAATAACTGTATTTTTGAAATTTACTTTTCTTCCTTTGCTATCTGTGAGATGACCATCTTCAAGAATTTGGAGCATCACATTAAATACTTCTGGATGTGCTTTTTCTATTTCATCGAAAAGCACAACAGAATAAGGTTTTCTACGAACACGCTCTGTGAGTTGTCCACCTTCTTCATATCCAATATATCCAGGAGCTGAACCGAGCATTTTACTGACAGAATGTTTTTCCATGTATTCGCTCATATCTACTCGGATAATAGATTCCTCATCATTGAACATGAATTCTGCGAGTGCTTTTGCAAGTTCTGTTTTTCCGACTCCTGTTGGTCCCATGAAAATAAAAGAACCAATTGGACGTTTTTCTTCAGAAATACCAGCTCGTGAACGACGAATCGCGTTCGAAATAGCATGAATCGCTTCATCCTGGCCAATGACTCTTCCGGAAAGATCATTTTCCATATGAGCAAGTTTTTTCATTTCATCTTCAAGCATTCTTGTGACAGGAATACCAGTCCAGCGAGAAACAACTCCGGCAATATCTTCTTCAGTCACTTCTTCTTTAAGAATTGCTCTTCCTGTTTGTACAGAAGAAAGTTTTTTCTCTTGTTCTTTGATACTGGTCTCGAGTTTTGGAATTTGTCCAAAACGAATTTCAGCAACTTTTTGCAGGTTACCTTGTCGTTCTGCAATATCTGCTTCTTGTCTTTTTTTGTCTATTTCTTTTTTGTTTTCACGAATTTTTGTAATGATTTCTTTTTCATTTTTCCAATGAACTTCAAGTTCATTGCTGACTTCACGCAGGTTTTCTAATTCTTGTTTCAATTTTTTCTCACGTGTTTTGGAAGCGTCATCTTTTTCATGAGACAGTGCTTCTAATTCAATTTCCAATTTCATGATTTGTCGTTTCATTTTATCGAGCTCATCTGGCATGGATTCAATTTCGAGACGCATTGCAGAAGTTGCCTCATCAATGAGGTCAATCGCTTTATCTGGAAGAAAACGATCAGAAATATATCTGCTTGAGAGTTTTACAGCCGCAACAATAGCCGGATCAGTAATACGAACTCCATGATGGATTTCATATTTTTCTTTAATACCACGAAGAATAGCAATAGCATCATCTTCTTTTGGTTCAACAACCAGTACGGGCTGGAAACGACGTTCAAACGCAGCATCCTTTTCAATATGTTGTTGGTACTCTTTTAAAGTGGTTGCACCAATGGTATTAATCTCTCCACGAGCCAATGCAGGCTTTAACATGTTAGAAGCGTCTACAGAGCCTTCTGTGGCTCCTGCGCCTACAAGGGTGTGGAGTTCATCCATGAAGAGAATTATTTTTCCTTTGGAATTGGTAACTTCTTTTAATACGGCTTTGAAACGTTCTTCAAATTCTCCACGGAATTTTGTTCCCGCAACAAGCGCACCAATGTCTAATCCAATAATTTCTTTGTCTTTGAGACTTTCTGGAACGTCTCCATTTACAATACGTTGCGCAAGACCTTCTGCAATAGCTGTTTTTCCAACTCCAGGTTCACCAATGAGCACAGGATTATTTTTTGTACGACGGGTAAGCACTTGCATGACACGACGAATTTCGTCATCACGTCCAATCACTGGATCCAATTTTTCTTTTCTTGCAAGTTCAGTAAAATTTTTTCCGTATTTTTCCAATACTTGGTATTTCGATTCTGGAGTAGGGGAATCCACTTTATGTGATCCACGAACTTCTTTCAACACAGAAAGTATTTTTTCGTAAGTAGCATCAAATGTGCGAAGCAGTTCAGATACTGGATTTTTTGTTTTTACAAAAGCAAGAAGAATATGTTCTACGCTAATATATTCATCTCCCATTTTTTGTGATTCATCATACGCAGATTGTATGAGTTGTAATGTGTTTTGACTCAAAGACACTTGTCCGCTTCCTGTGAGTGGTCTTGTCCCATAATATTTTGGTATGGAATGTATGAAATGAAGTACTTCATTTTGTACTGCATCAATTGGGACATTGAGTTTTTGGAGTAAAGAAAGTACCACTCCTTCTTTTTGCTCTAAAAGAGCAAGAAATAAATGAAGTGGCTCAATATTTACATGAGTATTCTCAAATGCTATTTGCTGTGCATGAGCAAAAGCTTCTTGTGTTTTTTGTGTAAATTGTTGTGGATTAAACATATTTTTAGAGTATATTATCACTCGTCATAATAGAGTGATAATACTATACCATATATATTAATTTTGTCAATAAATAATAAAATAGCTAAAATAAGGGAAATTTACGAACAGAAAGAAGAGAATACCCACTTGACAAACATCACAGGATCTGCTAGGATGAAGAGTCCAATTCCACACAAAGGAGTCTGCTATGACTCGTGATGATTTTCTGAAGAGGCTGAATGATCTTTCTTTCACTAAGTTGGCAATCGTCTTTCACTTTAGGAGTGGCGATGGTGTAGAGAGGGTATCTGCCCTCGTGTACATGATCGATACGGCCAACAAGGACAGCGTGTCGTATGTCGCTCTCGGAGATGAGCGCAGACGTCTCTGGAGAACTGTTCCATACGACGATGTGTTGACTGTCCAGGATTTGCTTGCTTTTCTCAGCTTGGAAGGGACCTAAGAGATGACGCGAACGGAAATCATTAAAACAGTCAATCAACACCGCCAGTGTGGAGGTCTCATACTGGCGGCGGTAGAGCTCTGTGACGGCCTCCGTCACATTGTGTTCGCAGATCCGCGTGATCTGCGAATTGGCGATGCTCTTGAGTGTCGCGACATGGGCACGGGGCGACCGTTTTTCGTCCCGTTCTCGGATGTTGCAGCCTTGGTCAATCTCATCCCCACCACCTAACCCACAACCCCTGCGCAGTTCTTGTGCGGGGGCCAATCAATCACTCGTAAGAGTGTTTTTTTTATATACAAAAAATTTGACAACATAGATATCATATGCGAAAATAGCGTCAAAACGCGGACAGGTATTTCATAATGGAGGACATCATGCCACTTCCACGCATGACACGAGAAGAGTTTTTGCGTCAAAGGGATAAAGTCAGGAATCCAGACTTGGTTGCTATCCGAACTGACATGGGTGGCGCATATATTTTTTTGAGACAAGGTCTGGATGTGCTGGTAGGAATTACCGGACAATTGCGTGATGGTACGCACATGGAGATTCCCTTCGAGCAGATCGTCTCGGTCTGTGAACCCGATGATATCATGTCTCCCCGCTGAACCCACCTAAAAAACACCCGCACAGTTCTTGTGCGGGTGTCCAACCAATACTCGTAAGAGTGTTTTTTTATACCAAAATGCGAGGGATTCTTTCGTTTATTCTGGTCGTGATTTCATAATTTATAGTTCCAGACCAGGATGCAAGAAGTTCTGCTTTGATTCCTTCCTCATGAGATTGTCCGAGGAGGATGACGTCGTCTTCGAGCTTTGACTCA
>JAZDMW010000025.1:0-2695 GCA_043800545.1 Candidatus Magasanikiibacteriota bacterium
AACCGTAGGGATGAGAATAGAATTGTTCATATTTTTTATTTTTAGAATACTGGTATTTTAGCAATTTTTCTCTTCATTTGCAAGGGATTCTTGTTTCCAAACAAGGAGTGCTTTGTTTTGTAACAGAGCAAAGAGTTCTTCTTGTGCTTGTTCTAAGGGTCCTTTGTGAGAAAATCCTGCGGCTTTTTTATGTCCACCTCCACCAAAATGCTTAGCTATTACAGAGACATCAACATGATCCTTCGTCGTACGAAGACCAATGCGTATAGTACCATCTTCTTTTTCTTTGAAAATAAAACCAGCAATTCCTTCGTTTACATTATTTAAAAAATTGGTAAATCCTTCTGCATCTTCTTCTGTTATATTATATTCCTCGTAGTCGCTGTATTTGATATGACTAAATACAATGTCGAGTTCAGCGTGATATTGCATTCTCTTGAATATTTCGCCCCAGAGTTTGAGAATACCAATGCTTTTATCTTTATATAATTTTTCTATAATCTTTTGATGTTTTGCTCCTTTTTGGATAAGACTGCTCGTAACGTTGAGGCATGAATAGTTTGTTGCACTATTTGTGAAGTTATCCGTATCTGTAATAATTCCAGCAATAAGGTTTGTTGCCATGCTTTGTGTGAGGGGGATGGTATTTTCTTGAAAAAAATAAAAAAGGAGTTCACAGGTTGATGAGGATTTTGCTTTCACCAGGTTTATATCTCCAAAGAGTGTATTCGTTTGGTGATGGTCAATATTTATGATCATTGGTCGTTTTTGTATTTTTGGGAGGATTTCATTCAGTCCTGACCGGTCGGCATCTCCTGAATCTAGGGTAATTATGAGATCAGGGGAAAAAGAAGAAAAAAGTTGGGGATTCGTCTCAATATGAGAAAATTTTGGAAGGAAATTATATTTTTGTGAAATTGGAGAGGTACTATACATATACACTGTTTTCCCCATTTTTTGTATATATTCATAGAATGCCAAAAGAGAACCCAAAGCATCTGGATCAGGGTTTTTGTGAGGGAGGAGAAGCACAAAATTGGCTTTTTCTATCTCATGGTGTATATTGTTTGCTATTCTTTTTAACATATTTTAAAGTAGCGTATTATACATTGTTTGGGTATATTTGTCAAGAATAGCTGTTTTGCCTTTTTTTCCCATCGTGATATAATATTTCACGAAGAAGGCACTGTGCCTTTTTTAGAATACTATCTGTTTTCCCATGTATATTAAGAGTATCACAATTAATGGTTTTAAGTCTTTTGCAGAAAAGACAGTTTTAGATTTTGTGGGCCCAAAGAGAGGAAAAAATAGTATAACAGCCATTGTAGGGCCAAACGGAAGTGGAAAAAGTAATGTGTCTGATGCCATTCGATGGGTACTCGGAGAACAGAGTATGAAACAGCTCCGTGGAAAGAAAAGTGAGGATATTATTTTTTCTGGTTCAGAATATAAAGGACAACTTGGATCCGCATCGGTTACAATGGCGCTTGATAATACAGATAAGCGTATCCCAATAGAATACGATGAAATTGTCATTACAAGAAGAATCTATCGTTCGGGCGAAAGTGAGTATGTTCTCAATGGAAATGAAGTTCGTCTTTTTGATTTACAACTCCTCCTCGCAAAGGGACAATTTGGTCAGGGTTCTTATTCAATTATTGGTCAGGGAATGATTGATCGTCTTATTTTGCAAAGTACAGAAGAGAGAAAGAATTTTTTTGATGAAGCTGTGGGGATTAAAGAATTTCAGTTAAAAAGACATCAGGCAATTTTGAAATTAATTCGTACGAAAGAGCATGTAGCACAAGCAGAATGGTTATTGGGAGAAATATCTCCACGTTTAAAAACTTTGAAACGTCAGGTGCAGAAACTCGAAGAACGTCAGGGAATTGAAGTAGAATTGCGTGAAGTGCAAGAAACATATTTTAGTACCATTTGGAGTTATAATAATGCACATATTGAAGGACTGAAAAAAGAATTAGACAGTCTTACTCTTACACAAAAAGAACAACAAACACTCCTTGATGAGGTTCAAGAAGAACTTGCACATCTTGCGCGCGAATCTTCGCGTGAACGTTTTGATGAACTTCAAAAAGCATATCAAGATGTGATGAAACAAAAAGGTGCCTTGGAAAAAGAACGTGCAATGCTTCTCGGAAAATTACAAACAGAATATTCCAAAGCAGGAAAACAAAATATTGGTTGGATAGAAAATAAAATTGGTGAAGTAAAAAATTCTTTGAAAGAAGTTGAACTTGAGAAAAAAAGACTGCAAGGAGAATTGACAGAAGCAAAGAGTCATATCAAAGAAAAAGAAATTTTTCTTGGAAATTTATTAGTAGAAAAAACACAATTGCAGAATCGTGTTGCGAGGTTAGAACAAGAAATTTTGAACGCTACCTATCAGCAAAGTATACAACAATTCACAGGTCTTCGTGCAGTTGAAGAAATTCGTTCAAAGGGAAAAAGTTTTGGACTTGTATATGGAACGGTTTCTGAACTTGCCAGTGTGGATCCAAAATATCAAACAGCACTTGATGTGGCTGCGGGGAATAATCTTTCTTCCTTGGTTGTAGATACAGAACTCACTGGAGAAAATTGTATTCGTTATTTGCGTGAGAAACAACTCGGATACGCGACATTCTTACCAATTTCAAAAATTCGTGGGAGATTTGTTGCTCAGGATCTCTATGAA
>JAZDMW010000039.1:0-2733 GCA_043800545.1 Candidatus Magasanikiibacteriota bacterium
ATTTTGGAATACTCTTTGGAACAAGTATCCTCATTCTATCCTTTGTGCCAAAGAAGATGCTGTTGGTTTACCTCCTGGTTGTATGTCTGGATCCGAGGTAGGTCATTTGTCTCTTGGTTCAGGAAGGATTATTTGGCAAGGGGCAGCAAAAATAGAAAAATCCATAGACGATGGAAATTTTTTTGAGAATCCTATTTTACAAAAGACCTCTGAACATATACAAAAATATGGAAGCAAACTGCATCTTATCGGGCTTTTGAGTGATGGTGGAATCCATTCTCATGTGAATCATTTGCTTGCATTGATACAATTTGCAAAAAAGAGTGGAACACAAAAAATTTGTTTGCATTTGTTTTTAGATGGAAGAGACATGGCACAAAAAAGTGCTTTGGGATTATTGGAAAAAAGAGTCCTTCCAATCTTGGATGACACAGTCCATCTTTCTACTCTGTGCGGACGTGCGACTGCTATGGACAGAAGTGAGAATTGGGAGAGAACGAATACGACTTTTGACTTACTTACCAAAAGTATATCATTGGAGAAATTATCTGTAAGCGCATGTTTAGAAAAAAATTATAAAGAGGGAATTACGGATGAATTTATACAACCAACACGTTTTGATGAAAATATTATAGAAAAAAATGATGGCATTGTATTTTTTAATTTTCGTTCAGATAGAATGAGGCAATTGGTAAGTCTTTTTACCGGTCATGCGCCAGAAAGTGAACAAAAAGAAGTAATTGTTCCAGAAAATATTTTTTTAGTGAGCATGACAGAGTATGATCAGGAATATAAAGAAGTATGGACACTCTTTCCACCAGAATATCCAAAAAATACATTGGGAGAATGGATGAGTGTGCATAATTTGAGACAGTTTCGCATTGCAGAAACAGAAAAATATGCGCATGTAACATACTTTTTTAACGGTGGTCGTGAAGAAGAATACAAAAATGAACAGAGAATGGTTATTCCTTCTCTTGGATTAACCAATTATGCTTCCAATCCTGAGATGAGTTTGCCTGAAGTGGTAAATACCTTGGTTCGTGTTTTGGAAAGACAGGATCATGAATTTATTGTGTGTAATTTTGCGAATGGAGATATGGTTGGCCATAGTGGAAATCTTGAAGCTGGCATACAGGCAGTAAAAGAAGTGGATAAGGCATTGTCTCAAGTGATTCCTGTAGCAAAGGCAAATGGTTTTACAGTTGTTATTACAGCGGATCATGGAAATATTGAAAAGATGAAAGAAAATGATGAACCCCATACAGCTCATACGTTTAATGATGTCCCTTTGATTATTACGGATGCACACGTTGTGCTTCCTGAAACCGGGTATTTATACCAAGTAGCTCCAACAATTTTGAAAATTCTCGGATTACCAAAACCAGAAGAAATGACTGGTGAATCACTTATTTAAATATATTTATTGTATGAAGGATATTTTTGATGTTATTGTCATTGGTGGGGGACCTGCGGGTATCCTCTCTGCTGGAGTTTCTGCGTCACGAGGTGCAAAGGTCTTATTATTAGAAAAAAATAGTGAACTTGGAAAGAAATTGTTGTTAACTGGAAATGGACGTTGTAATATTACGCATGCTGAGTCTGATATTCGTAAACTTATTTCTTCCTATGGGGAAAATGGTGCATTTCTTTTTTCTGCTTTTCATGCTTTTGGTCCAAAACAAACTATGGATTTTTTTGATGATCTTGGTGTTCCATTAAAAATTGAAGAGAATGAAAGAGTTTTTCCTGTAAGTGATTCTGCAAAAACAGTGCTCAGTACATTAAAAAAATATTTAGAAAAAAATAAGGTACAGATATTGTATAATGCAGAAGTAAAGAGTATTGAAGGAAAAGATGATCAGATACATTCGATAGTACTAACCGATGGAAAAGTATTTCAAACAAAAAATTGTATCATCGCCGTGGGTGGTTTATCTTATTCTCTCACAGGTGCAACAGGTGATGGATATATTTGGGCAAAGAAGTTAGGAATAGAAACAATTTCTCCATCCCCTGCACTCGTTCCGTTAAAAATACAAGAAGGCTGGATAAAAGAATTACAAGGGGTTGCATTGGAGAATGTGGAAGTTACTGTTTGGAAAAAGAAAAAAAAGAAATGTACAGGAATTGGAGATATGCTTTTTACGCATTTTGGAGTGAGTGGACCGGTTATTTTGAACATCAGTAAATGTGCATTAGAAGCAAAAAAGTCTGAGGATTCTTTTCTCACAATAGATATGGTGAGAAAATATTCTTCTTTGGAATTGGACAAAAAATTTCAAGAAGATTTTAAAGAAAAGAATAAATTGTTTGTAAAGAATTATCTTTTGCAATATATTCCAAAAAGAATGGTAGAGCAGGTCTTGATTCAATTACAAATTGATGGTGAAAAACGTTTGTCAGATATTACTCGAGAAGAAAGAAAAAGTATAGTAAAGAACATGAAAGAACTTTCTCTCACTGTTAGTGGACATATGGGTTTTGATGTGGCGATTATTACAAGTGGTGGGGTATCTATAAAAGAACTTGATCCCAAAACAATGGCTTCAAAGAAAATTCCAAATCTCTATTTTGTTGGTGAAGTCGTAGATATTGATGGACCGACTGGTGGATATAATTTACAAGTGGCTTGGTCTACTGGATTTGTTGCGGGTTCAAGTGTAAAATTTTAGAAAAATGTGATATACTAAAAGAGTAATAATTCATTTATTAATATATATTTATATGGCA
>JAZDMW010000003.1:0-9255 GCA_043800545.1 Candidatus Magasanikiibacteriota bacterium
CAAAGGTGGCGTATCCAAACTCTTTTCTACTCATCCACCAATTGAAGAACGTATCAAAGCACTTCGAGGAATGTAAACAACCCAATTAAAACAGTTTACCCAGGAATTTCTTCCTGGGTTTTCTTTTTTTGGGTGGGATTAGGTTCATGACTCTTGCATGTTGGTGATAGTAGTCAAGAAATCATTGAACTTAATGACATCTTTGACCTTACCGAAATCTTCGATACCCAGTAGCACTGCTGCCAGTTTCTTATAGCGCGGATCATCCGTGGCAAGAGAACGTCCCTCCCTCGAACGCGGAGGTTTTTCTCCAGCAGCCAATCGAGTAAGGAACGTACGATCCAAACCAGATTTGATGACTAGTGCAGAAAGAGATGCACCGTTGTTTTTCTTCAACCAATCATGAATAGCAAGAGCAACGAATTGGGGATCAACTGCTGGAGTAGTTGACACTTCATCAACAATAACACCAAACTTCGAAATCCACCAATACAGCCTCACCTGTTGTCTGTCTGGGAGAGTGACTTCAATGATGCACTTTCCCTCACTTTTCAGCAATCGATTCCACAACCCTCGAATGGATTCAAAATCACAACAACCTGGAAACACAGCCCCATGTGCCATGATTTCAAAATCATCGCAAGGACTGAGCGTACAGGTATACGGTCCAACAGAAATTTCAATTTCCCTTCCCCCAAAACAACGCATTGCCTCCAACGCAGACCCCAGATACTGCGAGTGCTTCTTCTCTTTCATGGGTATCCTCCCCCAGTGAAATGTGTACCTTAAAAATGACAGAAAAAATCATTTTTGTCAAGTATTTCTCGACAAATTCTCCTGTTTGTCAAGTATTTCTCGACAAATTCTCCTGCATATATTACAATAGAGCAAAACATAATATATTAATTATATAGAACTATGAAATTCAGATTTCTTACGTTTATTGGTATTCTTTTTACCATAATTTCCCTTTCTGGATGTGGGAAAAAAGCAGATACTCAACTTGAACAGACGATAACACAATCCCGATGTATGGATTACTGTCAAGAAGAAGCCCTCCGAGCCTGTAATGATTTTGAAACAGAATGGTGTAAACAAGTATGTAATGATGAATGGACAGACAAAACTCTTGTTTGTATACAAAAATTGGATTCTTGTGAACAATTAAAAAAAGATACCGCATTTTGTGTCAACGATCCAAATTATGAAACAAAAGAAACCGAAGAAAAATACGTTGGAGAAGCAACCTGTGAGAGTGCCTGTACAAAATATGTTGATTGTGCACGATACGGAGATGATGAAACCGAACAAGATTTGGTTGATGCGTATGATACGTGTATGATTGAATGTAAAAATTGGTCTGAAGAAACACTCAAATGTATGGCACCAGTACAAATTAAAGAAGCACAAGACTGTATGCCACTCACCATGTGTGGACTCAAACAATATGAAGGAGTTATTAATAAACTATAATTTTTATGAAAAAACTCATTGCATTCTCACTCCTCGTCCCATGTATTTTTCTTTCCGGATGTGCTACAACACCTGAAGAACAAAAACAAGAAATAAAAATACCAGAATTAGAAAAAACCACAGAACAGACACAAGAACAAACAGATACCAGCAAAACCGAACAAGTAGAACAACTCGCAAAACTGATTCAAACAACACAAAAATTAGAAGAATCTGGAAAAGCATATGAAGAAGCAGAAAAAGCTGGAGATAGTACGGCTATGGCAGAAGAAATGGTAAATTTCCAAGATACTATTGAAAAATTTGCTGGAAGTCTCGCAGAACAAGAATATGCACAAAAAAAATCATTCGGAGTACCACAATTTTTTCCAAATGAACTGGTTTATCCAAATGCAAAAATAGTTGCCATAGACAACAATAGTGAAACACCATTTGCAGATTACACCCTGACCCTCGAAAGTCTCGATGATCCTGACGGAATTACTTCATGGTATCGTTCTAACCCAATGAGTCATGATGATTGGACCATCACGAGTGAATCTATGCTTTCTGAGAGTTACTCAATGAAATTAGAAAAAATTGGTGGAAGCGCAGAGGTCTACCTCTCAAATCCAACTCCCCCAATCGTACGAATAGAAGTTTCTGCACGAATCACAATCGCAGAATAACCATAGAGAATAGTCCCTGAAACGGGACTTTTCTTTTATTCAAAAAATATCCACATAGGAACCCCTTTCTTCACACAAGACGAAATAAATGTGGTATTATATGGGAATATGAATGGAAAGGACCTTCAAGAACAATTAAACGATTCCTCAAAATCTTTGATTGAAGTGTATTTTGATATCCAAAAACACTTTGAAGAGAAATATGGGAAAAACACCGTTATCCTTATTGAGGTTGGATCTTTTTTTGAGGTCTATGGAGTAGATAATGAAGAAATGAAAATAGGGAAACCAAAAGAAATTGCTGAAATACTTAACCTCCAATTGACAAGAAAAAACAAATCTATTGAAATTAATGACATAAAAAATCCACTGCTTGCAGGATTTCCAACCGCCACCTTTGATAGATATATCAACCGCCTCGTACAAGAAAAAAAATACACGATTGTTATTATCCGACAAAAAGGACAACCTCCTTTTATACAAAGATATATAGACAAGATTCTTTCTCCTGGGATAAATTTTGACTATACACAAAACAGTAGTGACAATTACATCACTTCAATTATTATAGACAAAAGTAATGATATCTACTCCTCTGGATACTCTGCACTTGATGTAACCACCGGGAAAACAGCCCTTTTTGAAGTATATGGGACAAAAGATGATCCAACCTTTGCTCTTGATGAACTGTTTTCTCTTCTCCAAACATATACAACATCAGAAATTCTTTTAACCCTTCGCGCAGATGACCTGTATACTGAAGAAATTTTGGATTATTTGGAACTTACTCATGAAAAAAATGTACAAATACAAAAAAAACACTTGGATATTGCTTACCAAAACGAACTCTTTCAAAAAACATATATTATTCAATCCTTTCTCTCCCCTATTGAATTTTTAGATTTAGAAAGAAAACCACTCACATCAGAATCGCTTGCAATTCTCTTGGAATTTATCATAGAACATGATTATCATGTCATCCAAAAATTAGGAAAACCTACAATTTTGGACAACAAAACATTCATGTATCTTGGAAACAATCCTTTAGAACAACTGAATATTATATCAAAAGACCCCCATGAAACTACACTTCTCCAAATAATGGATAATACCTCAACAAGTATTGGAAGAAGACTCTTGAAGGATAGGCTTATGAACCCAATTCTCCATAAGGAAGAATTGGAAAGAAGATATAATTTTTCTGATGCTCTTGAACCGCTTGCAGAAAAAATTGATGAAAGCCTCAAAAATATTTATGATTTGGAACGTATTTCACGAAGAATCCGTATTGGGAGACTTCATCCTTTTGAAATAAATTTTCTGTATGAATCACTCATAAGTACGAAAAGTATTTTTGAACACATACAACAACTGCAAACAGACACTCTTTTGCCTGAATGTGTATCTCTTCTCCCGAACGTACAAAATGCCATAACATCTATTGAGAATACATTTCAGTTAGAAGAAAGTACAAAAGTCAATTTCCAAACAATAAACACAAGTATATTTCTTTTTGGTTTTGATAGAGAGCTTGATGAGCTTTTGATACAAAAACAGAAAGCAGAAGAAAAATTGGAGACCATACGAACATCCATTATTGAACTCATTCAAAAGACAACTGGAAAAAACGAGGAAAGTTTTGTAACCATAAAACAAATGGATAAAGAAGGTCATTCCATTTGTATGACAAAAAGTAGATATTATCTCATAGAAGAAGTATTCCAAAAATCTTCTTTCACACTCGATAATATTGCCTACCCATTTTCCCAATTTAAAAAGAAAATACAAACAGGAAATGTAAAAATTACCTCAGATATTATTGATAATATTTCTGAAGACATTGTTCTTCTTCAAAATAAAATTATTGCCATTACAAAAAGTCTCTTTTTAAATGAACTGGAACAAATAGACCAAAAATTTCACCAACTTTTAGAAAATATTATTCGAGGCATTTCACAAATAGATGTTGCCCTTTCTAATGTCAAAGCAAGCAAAAGATATCGTCTAACGAGACCTGAAATCGTACAAACCGAAGACAATGAAACATTGCTTGAGATAGAAGCGCTCCGTCATCCACTCGTAGAAATCCGCGAAGAACGAGGGATATATATTCCAAATGATATTTGTATTGGGAATAGGAAACTCTTCAGTAAAAAAGGATATGCCACAACTCTGGCACAGATGACTGAAGAGGATATTCGTGGAGTACTTCTCTACGGAATTAATTCCAGTGGAAAATCTTCTCTTATGAAAAGTATTGGAGTTGCGGTCATTCTTGCTCAATCTGGCATGTATGTCCCAGCAAATTCCATGCGTTTTGGAATTTTTCATGAAATATTCACAAGAATTATTGCTAAGGATAATTTGGAAAAAGGGCTTTCTTCGTTTGCTGTTGAAATGATGGAACTCAAAAATATTTTTGGCAGATGTACTCCAAAGAGTCTCATCCTCGGTGATGAAATTAGTCATGGAACAGAAACCCTTTCTGCAATAGCCATTGTGAGCGCTACCATTGAACGACTCTCACAAATCGGTTCTGTATTTCTTTTTACAACCCATTTGCATCAACTTCATAACTTAGATATTTTACAAAAATTAAAAGAAGTTGTGAGTGTCCATCTTTCTGTAAAATACGATGAAAAAAATGATATACTTATATTCGATAGAATCCTCCAACCCGGAAGTGGAAGTAGTATTTATGGTCTTGAATTCGCAGAATCCCTCCACATGGATTCTCAATTCCTGAAACTCGCAACAGATATACGGAAAAACCTTTCACACAATTACGAGGATCTTGAACTTCTTACAAAAAAACAAACCAGTAAATACAATAATAAAGTATTTCTTACCAATTGTGCTGTATGTGGTTCTTCTGTAGAAGATACCCATCATATTTCTCCACAACAACTTGCCGATTCTTCTGGTCATATTGATCACTTTCATAAGGACCATAAATATAATCTATTACCACTCTGTAAAAATTGTCACGAACGAGTTCATACCAAAAAACTCACCATCCACGGTTTTGTGATGACAGACAAAGGACTCAAACTTAATTTTGAAGAACAATAAACATGGAAATATTTTCCACTCTTACAATTCTTTTTATAGTCCTGGTACTTCCGTTTTTACGAAAAGCTTTTTTTCATAGAGAAAAAATGGAAAATACACAAAAAGAAATATCGAAAATTCGTCTTCCCTATTTTGATTTTCTCAAAGGCATTTCCATTCTTGCTGTCATCTGGATTCACTGTATCTACAGACAAATTCTTACAATACCGGATGGTCAAGAATATATCCTCAATTTTCTCAATAACTTACTTCGTTTTACGATTCCATTTTTCTTGATTCTTTCAGGAATTCTTTTAAACCCAAATGAAACAAATTGGAAACAATTTTATACAAAAAAATTATCTCGGATTCTCATCCCCTACACTCTGTGTGTTCTTGCTATTGGTTTATTAACACAAATACCAATGAAAACTATTTTTCTTGAATTTTTTACAGGACGAATGGCACTTCCATATTATTTTCTCCTTATCCTCTTCCAAATGTATTTTCTCTACCCACTTTTCCTGAAATGGAAAAAATTCGTTTGGTTCCTTCCACTCATGCTTGGGGTCTCCGTATGTTCATTTTTGATTCCTCAAACATGGCTTTTCTTTGGAATCCCAACATCGTTCCAATATCTTTTTTTCTTTGCCTATGGAATAGCAAAAAGAGAAATATTTCTCTCAGATAATGCACAAAAACAAGACCTCTTTTCTTGGATTATCATGATTTGTATTTATATTTCTCTTCTTTTTGTCTATCCTACTTACTATTACAATACTCAATATGTCTATGGTCCGGCAATGCTTCACCTTGCATTTATATTCCAAAACAAGTTCCATATACACAATACAATTGGAAAATGTATAGAAAGTCTTGGAAAAAATAGTCTTTGGATTTTTCTTACACACTATCTCATCGTCCTTCTCACATATAGATTCTTTCAAGATACTTTACACAATTACTGGGGGAACTTTTTATTTCTTATGTTCATCGCCACAATATCCAGTATAACGTTCGCGTACATCATAGAAAAAATATATTCTTTTGCACAAAAAAAGTTGCTTCCCTAGCAACTTTTTTATTTATTTTTTCTTAGGAAATTAAAGCCTTTACCTCATCTAATTTTTGCTTCATAGCACTTTCATTTCCTGCCTCAAGATTCAGGCGAAGCACTGGTTCCGTATTCGATTTACGTACAGAAAACCAACCCCAAGGAAACTGCATCCAAAGACCATCCAAATCTGAAATTTCCAGAGCCTCTGTCTTGTATGTATCTCGTATTCTTTCAATAACCGCATCCTTATCTTCCACTTCGAAATTTATCTCACCAGAATGAGCATACTTTTTCAAAGGCGCAACTATTTGTGAAAGCGTTTTTTGTTCTTTAGAAAGAAGCTCAAGCAGATATAACAAACACAAATCACTCGATTCCAAATAATACATGTCCTTAAAATACAGATGGAGAGATAACTCACTTGCAAAATGAGCATTGGTATCTCTCATCATTTTTTTAATAAGAGCATGACCTACCATACACATTTCTGTTGTAGCCTCATTTTCCTCCCATGCTTCTTTGACAATATGACTGGAACGAAGATCATAGAGCATATGAATATTTGGGTTTCTCTTCAATACTTCCTTTCCAATGATTGTTGCTACTTCTGAGGCCCCAACAACAATTCCCTTTTCATCTACCAGGCCAATTCTATCTGCATCACCATCCAAAGCAAAACCAAAATCTGCGCCCACTTCTCTTACTTTTGCTTGAAGATCCTTCAATGTCTCAACTTTGAGTGGATTTGCTTCATGATTTGGGAATCTTCCATCTGGTTCCATATATAAATACGTAACCTCAACAGGCAATTTTTCTAACCAGCGAGGAAAACTTACTTTTGCCATACCATTTCCACCATCAATCACTATCTTCAAAGATCGTATACTCTGAATATCCACCAAAGAAAAAATACGTTCAATATACTCATCACGAACATCACGCTGTATGACGGCTCCTGGTTTTGGAGATAATTCAAAATTATTTTTTTCTGCTAACTCCTTAATACGTTCCATCCCATTTTCTTTTCCAACAGGAAGACCATTCTCCAGTGTTATCTTAAATCCATTATACTCACTTGGATTATGACTTGCGGTTACCATGATACCTCCAATATATTCTGGATAATTCGCACATGCAAAATTAAAAATTGGGGTTGATGTGAGTCCAATATCTACAACACTGACTCCCAAATCTACCATACCACGGATCACTTCATTTTGGTACGCAGGACTGGTATCTCTCATATCTCTTCCCACAACAACACTTTTTCCTGCAAAATCACCAAACTGTTCTTTTAAAAAATACACAAACGCTTGTCCGAGAGTATATGCAAACTTTTCAGACAAATCTCCCTCAACGAGCCCACGAATATCATAGGCCTTAAAAATATGACTCGGAAACATAGAAATAATTAAGAATACACATCTATTATACGTTTTTCGCTTCCTTTGGTCAATCTACGCACTCACTTTTTCGTATTTTTTCCTTTACGGAAAGAGGAATTTCAAGTATAATAGAGGAAACGGAAACTCATATGTAAAAGTATTTCTATGAATGAATCGTCACTCCTTGATAATCTCTCAAACCACCTCAAAAACGTCATTGCAAAAGCTATTGCCCTTGCAACAGGACTGGATCACGAACATGTTGAACCTGTCCATATTTTTTTGGCCCTCACTGAAGAAAAAGGATCCATGGCTTGTGAAATTTTACAGAAGCACGGAATTGAAGAAAAAAAACTTCTTGATGCTCTCACTGAAGCAGTCAGAATTCCAGCCAAGAAAAAGAAGGAAAAGAATGCAACTGCCACCCTTCCACAACTGAGTGATCTTTCTAAACAGGCTATGGAAAAAGCCATGGTTTTGGCATATCAAGAATCACATAATTATGTTGGAACAGAACATATACTTTACGGCCTTCTCCAAATTGAAGATGAACACATCAACAATGTGCTTCAGCTTTTAAATGTAAAAAAGAAGGATATTCTCAAAAATGTAAAAACAGCCATACAGAGTATTAGCAATTTCCCAAATATGGATGAAATGCCAGAGATGGTAGAGCAAATACAAAAAACAGGACAAAACGTCTCCCCGAAACACACGGATGACATGCTAAAAAAATATACAATAGAACTCACAGATGCCGAAACACAAAAAAATATTGATCCTGTTATTGGAAGAGAAAAAGAAATAGAAAGAATGATTCATATTCTTTCTCGAAGAAATAAAAACAATCCAATTCTCCTTGGCGAACCTGGTGTTGGAAAAACTGCTATTGTTGAAGGACTGGCAAAAAAAATATCTGAGGGAGATGTTCCAGATATCCTCAAAAACAAACATATCCTCAATTTGGATTTAACGCATCTTATTTCTGGAACTATTTACCGAGGTGAATTTGAAGATAGACTCAAACAAGTCATTGATGAGGTATCAAAAAATCCAAATACCATTTTGTTTATTGATGAAATACATAACATTATTGGAGCTGGTTCAAACCAAGGAACGATGGATGCTGCAAATATTTTGAAGCCTGCTCTTGCACGAGGGAAAATTCGCTGTATTGGAGCGACTACTTTGGACGAATATACAAAATATATTTCCGGGGATCCGGCTCTGGAAAGAAGATTTCAAGCAATTCAGGTTTTTGAACCAACAAAAGAAGAAACAAAACAAATTCTTCTTGGTATTAAAAAATATTACGAAAATTACCACAAAACAAATATTACAGAAGAGGCCATTGAAACGGCTGTGGATCTCTCAACAAAATATATTCATGATAATTTTCTTCCAGACAAAGCCATTGATCTTATTGATGAGGCCTGTGCTCTTGTACGAACAAAAACAAAAATAAGTATTGAAGAAAAGAAATATAATGAATTAACGGAACAACAAAACCAATTAGAAAAAGACATGGAAGAAATGGTACTTCAAGAAAAATTTGAGGAAACAGAAAAATTACAAAAAAAGATAGATAAAATTAAAAAGGAACAAGAGGAACTCTCAAAAA
>JAZDMW010000005.1:0-28266 GCA_043800545.1 Candidatus Magasanikiibacteriota bacterium
TCTACAACAGAAGTAGAAACCAAAATATCTATTTCCCCTTGTACAAAGGCATTCATAGAATCATCTTTTTCTTTTGGTTTCATTTTTCCATGCAAATATCCAACACGCAAATCTGGAAATATTTTTTCTGCAAGCATTGTATATTCACTCATGACAGACTTTTTTTCATTTTCTTTATTTTCTTCAATAAGTGGACAAATAACAAATACTTGTCTTCCTTCTTTTACTTGTGAACGAATAAAATCATAGGCACTCTCCCTTTTATGAGGTTCAATCAATTTTGTATCAATTGGTTTTCTTCCTTTTGGCATAGTTTTAATCAGAGAAATATCCAAATCTCCATAGAGCGCCAAGGCAAATGATCGAGGAATCGGCGTCGCTGTCATAGAAAGAAAATGTGGAGTTGTTTCTTTATTTCCAGATTTCTCTTTTAATCTTTTTCTTTGATCCACACCAAATCTATGTTGTTCATCCACAATAACAAGACCTAAATCATGAAATTCTACACCTTCAGACAAAAGTGCATGTGTTCCAACAATAAATTGTGAGTCCCCTGTTTTAATGGATTCGAGTACCTCACGTTTTCTTCCGATCTTTGTTTTTTCCTGTATTTCTTTTCCAAACATATCCACACCAGATTGTACGAGGAGTGCAATAGGTATATTTTGTTTTTGTAATAAAGCAGAGAAAGAAGCAAAATGTTGTCGTGCTAAAATTTCTGTTGGAGCCATAACCACGACTTGTTTGTGATTCAAAATTGCATTCAGAGCAACAAGGGCTGCAACCACTGTTTTCCCAGAACCAACATCTCCTTCAAGGAGTCTATTCATTGGTTCTTCTTTTTCCATGTCCTGCAGAATTTCCCATGCTGAAACTTTTTGATCTTTCGTAAGTTCAAAGGAAAGAGAAGAAACAAATTCTTTTGTTTCCTTTTCCCGAAATGAAATTTTTTCTGCTTTTGAACGACGCAAAGCTTGTCGTACCATTTCTGCACGAAGTTGGAGTAAAAAGAGTTCATCAAATTTTAATCTGGTTTCAGCCTGTTTTAACTGGAGATTAGAATCCGGAAAATGTATATACCGTATGGCTTCAGCAAGAGGAATAATATCTGCTTTTTTCTGTATATCTTCTGGAATCCAATCTTCAAATTCTTTTGCAAGATCAATAACCTGATCCAATAAAAATCTCATTTGTTTATGGGTAATTCCACTCGTCAATGGATACAGAGGAACAATCCGTGCTGTGTGGGTAGTGGTTCCATCCTTTTTCACTTTTTCATATCCAGGACTTTTGAGTTGTATACCAAACATGTCTACGGTTATTTTTCCAGAAAAATAGTATTCTTCCCCCACCTTCATAGTCTTGGCAATATATGGTTGTCCAAACCAAATGACTTTTAACTGACCCGTATCATCTGCAATGATAGCCTCTGTCATAAATGTTCGTCTCCTTGGACTCCTCTTCGCCTGAATAAGCATCACCCGTCCCTTTATGGTAACTTGTTGCCCATCCTCAACCTCTGATACATGAGCTATAACAGAAAAATCCTCATACCGAAAAGGAAAATACATCAAAAGATCCCGTACTGTATTTATTCCAAGACGTCTCAAACGCTTTTCCAAAGCTTCTCCCACCCTATTTAATTGTTTTATGGATGTTGTGAGTTTCATACACAAATTGTAGCAAATTCTAAGGAAAAGAAAAAACCCGCCAGAGGTCCGAAGACGTGGCGGGCAAGCAGTGGGTCTGCTCAATCCTTGTTGCTGTTCCGATCAGAGGATGATGATGCCGTGGTGGCCGTCCATCATGGCCGACGCCATCGCACCGTTCCTCATCACCATACCTCCGAGACCTCGCACGAGCTCCCGTGCTTCCCTTCCGGTTGCGTCGACGGGAACAAGAGTGTCAAGGACGATACCATCGACGTAGCCAAGCTCGTCACGGAGTCGCTGTTGCACTTCGTCCTCCGAAGAGGACGAAATGATGATGTGTCGCACGGCGATTCTGATCTCGGCGTCGGTCATTTCGTCGTACGACTTACGTCGCACCACGACTGCTCCGATCGAATCGATGAGCTTGGTATGCCGGGCCGCGCGGATCACGGAGTTGGCGAGCGACAAGGCCTTGCGGGGATTACGTTCCCCGACGAAAGACATGGAGGGATTGCGCCCCCTCGAACGTCGCCACGTGGCGTGAGCCACGACCTGCTCAGCAGAACCTTGCTCTTGTTGGGAAAAAGCAGACTTCTTCATGATGGTCACTCCTCTCGTTTGGGCTTGGGGTTTTGAAATTCTTGCAACACATTAGGGGAAAAAGTTGGTTTTCTAATATTCTTCAAAATCCGAAGGAGACCAACACGATGCCGATCAGGCTACTCGCGATAACAAAGATCTCCCAACGAGACATATTGCGTGCCTCGCCGAAGAATATCAGACCGATGACAGAAGGGATAAACATTTCTGCCACCAGTTGTATGGGTTGGATCACCGTGATTGGAACAAGCTCTCGCATCCAGTACGAAACCATGAGAGATGTCCAAACCATGAGAGCCAGAAAGAGCAGTTTTCCTTTCTGAGGAAGTGTCAGAGGAATACTCGATTCCTTCTTCCCCATAATGACGAATCTCGTGATGAGGGCACCTATCCATGCACCCACGTACCACGCGACTACGAATGTCAGGATGTGCATTCCCTTCACAGAGAAAAAACGCATCGCGAAGAACGCAAATCCCCAGACACTGCTATAACCAAGCACCCACCAGATATGCTGCGCGGAGGGAGCTCCACCGGCAGAATGCTTCATTGTAGCAAAAATCGTGGCGCAGATGAATGAAACAGCAATCCCTGCAATTAGCATTGGGTTGAGGACGTCAAGTTCACCTAGGACTGCATAAGCAAGTCCGATGGCAAACAAATCGTCCAGGTTACTCAGCATCGCCGTACGGGACATCGAAATGTCATACGCACGCCAATGGCAATAACAGCCAAAGGCGTTCAAGACTCCAATGGCAGATATGACAAGAACCGACCACGTCAATTCAAGTCGTCCTGCAATCATTGCCGTTGTTAGTGCGAAAATTGCAGCAAAGAAAAATTGCCACACGAGTTTTCGCGTGCGCGACCCTTCAGTCGCTCCAATTTTCTTCACCAAAACCTGGACGAGGCCGTACTGGTAACAGCAGGCCAGGAACACCAAAACTTCCCAACGCATGATTTGGCCTTCTGTTAGATTGTCAACGTTCTTTTATCACCACCGGTGACAGAGGTTTCCAAGCAATTGGATAACGAAAGAGTATAACAAAAATACTTCTGTTTGTCAAGCCTTAATTTTTAAAATTTGGACCGGGGGTAGAAAAATAAATTATAAAAAAAGAGCACCCTGATGAAAGGGTGCGAGATGGGGGTGAGACAAAAAGGAAAATTCCTAATGAGAAAGCTTCCTACAACGAGGATAGACATCTCGTGTCTTGAGGCGAATCCTCCTCGGACGAAGAGCTTTACGTCGCTTTGCCTCTTCTCTCGTGATCCATGTTCCATTTGGAAGGAATACATACTTCCGTCCAAAGGCCCTTGCAATTGCAACTAATTCATTTGCCATTCTTTCAATATCCTCCTCTGTCGCAAGGGGGATAAAATCGGGATTATCTGACATTTTCTGCCTCCTAACGCAGTTCTTCGGGCAAACGAGCCCGCTCAAAAAGGTAAGGACCAACAGCCAGAACTTCCTGGACCAATTTCTTCAGTCTTTCCTGGCGAACGAGAGCTCCCGGAAGAACCTGAAGAAGAAACCTCCTATGCCCCTCCTCCGTTAATATCCAACAATGAAAGAAGGAATCCCACCTGTAATAGGTGCCCCTCATGCGAAGGCGACACTTCTTGCCACAAGAAATATATGCCCTCACATGTCGGGATGTTAATTTTCTCATCAAAAGACCTCCTTGGTTGGTGTAAAATAAGAGTAACATACCAAAAGACGAAATGTCAATTTATTAATTACTTTACAGAAAAAATGGGATATGATATAAATCACTGTGGTCACTCGGGTTAAACAATCTGGCAAGGAGAGAAAAGATGCAAGATTACGATCTGATAATTACAGCTGTCAGTTCTGATCTATTCTTCCTCCCGAGGCTTGAACGCATTCTTCATACTTTCGAGTGTGGAATTGTCGTTTCTATTTCCTCCATTCCCCGCATAAGAAAATATTTTCTCTGCGGGTTTTATTTTTTTAAAAAGATGATTGACATAAATAATAGAGCAAAAAAAAGACACCTCAGATGAGGTGCAGGCAGGATGAGGAGGAGGGAAGGAAGATTACTCGGTGGGCTTCTGATTGGTCGGACCAGAAATCTTGGTCACAAAACGGGTGTAGCGTGCACGACGATCCTCGGGGGCAAGGTCTTCCACCGCAGTACGAACACTCAACGGCATCTTCAGGGTCACGTTCCCCATGGGGATTGCGACGCTCATCGATATCATACACGGCCCCACATTTCTCGCAGGTTACCTTCATGACGACTCCTTAAAGTCTGTTGAAGAAAAAAACACTCATCCATAGAGTGCTTCGTGCTCTCGGCAGGAATCGAACCTGCATTACCAGTTCCGCAAACTGATGTCCTATCCATTGAACGACGGGAGCATTATTTCGTGAATAGTATACAATAAAAAAACAGATCTGTCAACTGACAAATCTGTATAGTTCTTTAATGGAGCTTCCATCCCCTACGAAGCACCTCAGAAATAGTTTCTTCCTCTTTATCTGGATTTTCTGGTAAAAACTCACGGAGAGAAGAACGTATTTCTATTGGATCTGTTTCATCCAAAGGCAAAATAATTTTTGGTCTATACATGTCTTTTGTTTCAAAATACAAATTCTTTACTTGTGGAGGTTCATATACGATAAAAAATTCATCAAGTTCGCTATAGTGATAAAACTTATCCCCTACCAAAACTCCCATTTCTGTAATAGCACATTGAATTTCTGGAGATTTCTGTTTTGCCTGCAAAAAAAGTATTATTCCAAAAAGTACGATGACAAAGGCAAAAAGGAAATTATCTGTATAAATTCCATAGCCGACGAATGCTAACCCAATAACAGCTACAATAATATACCATAGGTATCCCCTGGTATAACTGTCATATTCCTTAATTTTCCATAAATGGAGCACTTCTCCAATTGCCATATTTGGCGAAATTGTTTTTGGCATAAAAATAGCTAAAAAAAACGACATTTTTAACAAATAAAGTATATCATACATTGAGAAAAAAACCAATTGCCAAAAAGCAATTTTTACTGTATAATAACAACCAGAATACTTATGAGTGAAAAATATATTAACTTTATTCCTGATGAGGAAAAAACCTACCTCAAACAGGAACCAAAACCAAAAAAACGACGTTTCTGGATTTTTGCTCTATTCCTTCTTTTTTTTGTTGGCTGTACTACTTATGCCTTCATGCCAGCAAGCATGCCAGAGGATCCTGAAGCCTATGACCCACAGACTCTTGAGCCTATCGCTCCAGATAGTTTTATTGGAAAAGTAAAAAAATTCATATTTAGCAAAGAAAAGAACCTTCAAGGTACGAAAGATGACCGTATTAATCTGCTCCTCATGGGTATAGGAGGCGAAGGACATGATGGAGGAAGCCTTGCAGATACGATTATGATTGTATCGGTGAAACCAAGTACCAAGCAAATTGCCCTTATTTCTGTACCTCGTGATTTGGCTGTAAATATGAAAGATGAGGGAGTTTGGAAGATAAATCATGCCAATTACTTTGGAGAAAAGGAAAAGAAAAACTATGGACCTGTATACATGTCTCAGGTCATAAAAGAAAGCTTTGGGCTTGACATACACTACTATGCTCGTGTAGACTTTAAGGCCTTCACTGAAATCATCGATAATATCGGTGGAATTCGTGTAAATGTAGAGAAAAGCTTCACAGATACAGAATATCCAGCCGCCAATTACCTCTACCAGGTAGTAAACTTTACACAGGGTGATCAAGTCATGGACGGAGACACAGCTCTTAAATTCGCACGTTCACGTCATGGAAACAATGGAGAAGGTTCGGATTTCGCCCGAGCAAAACGTCAACAAAAAGTTATTCTTGCAGTGAAAGAAAAAATATTTTCTTTTGGAACACTTGCAAATCCAGTCCGAATTAATAAAATACTCCAAACTCTTGATAAAAACATTGCAACGAATCTTGAGCTCTCAGATATTATTACTTTCCTTCGAATGGCAAAGGAACTTGATACTACAGAAATAACGACCCTTGTTCTCGACAATAGTACTGGTGGATATTTAAAAAACAGTATCAATTCCGCTGGAGCCTATATACTCGAACCTGTAACTGGTAATTTTGATGAAATCTCGAATGCTATAAAAAATATTTTTGATAAAAATACTCAAACTGCAATTCGGAAAACAACAACCTCAACAGATAACACTCCAATCCAGGAAGCACCTCTTGAAGAAAAACCTAATATTGAAATAAAAAATGGTACATGGAGACCTGGACTTGCCGCGAGAACACGAGATGTATTAACAGGTACTGATTATATAATTAATGAAGTTGGAAATACGAATGAACGACCACATATGCAAGGTGGAATATATAATGTAAAAAAAAATATTTTCCTTACTACAGTATTAGAAAACATTGCAAGTAAACTCCAAATTCCAATAAAGCAAGATATTCCCCTTGGAGAAACCACGACTACAGGAACAGACATACTTATTATTCTTGGTGAAGACTTTAATGAAGAAACTCTCTCAATATGACAAATATTTCAAAACAACTTGACCAAAATCTTCCGGTCATAGCAATCGTTGGACGAACCAATGTTGGAAAGTCCACACTCTTCAACAAGCTTATAGAAGATAATAAAGCTCTTGTTTCAGATGTTCCAGGAACAACCCGCACGAGTAATGAAGGAAATATTATTTGGCGTGGGAAAAATGCAAAAGTCATAGATACTGGAGGACTTACTTTTGAAGAATCCATAGACTTTGAAGAAGATATCTTGAAACAAAGTGAAAAGGCGATGAAAGAAGCGGATGTTATTCTTTTTATTACGGATGCAGAATCTGGTGTTCTTCCACAAGAATATGAACTTGCAAAACGCATGCGACGTATTATATCAAAACCAGTGATTCTTGTTGCAAACAAAGCTGACGACAAGAAAAAAGAGATGAACATATTCAATGAAGATTTTGCAAAACTTGGACTTGGAGAAGCCTTCCCTATTTCCGCATCAAGTGGAAAAAACCTTGGTGAACTTCTTGACCTTATTTACAAACATTTAGGTAGTGCAAAAACACGACCAAAGGTTATTCCAGAAAATGCACCGATACAAATTAGTATTATTGGAAAACCAAATGTAGGAAAATCTAGTCTTTTTAATAAACTGATTGGTGAAGAAAAAGTTATTGTTAGCGATATTCCTCATACGACTCGTGAACCTTTTGATACGCTCGTAGAATATGAACACGAAGAAGGAACAAAAAAGACAAAACAACTTATTAATTTCATAGATACAGCAGGTATACGGAGAAAATCTCGTGTTGCTGGATTTTTAGAAAAAGCAGGTATACAAAAAAGTCTTGATACCCTTGATAAATCAGATATTATTCTTTTTGTCATTGATGGAAATGAAATTATATCATCACAAGATATGCAACTTGGAGGTCTTATTGAGAGACGATCAAAGAGTGTTATGATTCTGGTAAACAAATGGGATTTAAATGATGACAGTACTGATGCACACAGAAATATGGTAAAAAGAATGGTTTATTCCTATTTTCCTCATTTGAAATTCGCACCAATACTCTTTGTCAGTGGAAAAACTGGAGAAAAAGTACATCAAATATTTCCAATGATTATGGAAATATGGAAAGCCCGACATACACAAATAGCAAATAGAGCTTTGGAACAATTCCTGGAAGAAATGTCCACAAAACATAAACCAGCCCGTGGAAAAGGAACACGACAACCACAATTGTTTGGATTTCGTCAGATCGGTACGGCTCCTCCAATTTTTGAATTGTATGTAAAATACCGAACCTCTCTTCACCGTTCATACCTTAATTTCCTTGAAAATCATCTTCGAGAAAAATTTGATTTTATTGGAACACCTATTGTTATTAAGCTTACAAAAATTAAACGTTAATCCAATAACAAAGCTTATATGATAAGAAAGATTTTATCACCAATAGTTTACGCAGTTTTTCTTGTATTAAATATCATCACATTTTTGCTAATTGATATAAACATGAGTTTTTTCCGCGATAATTTTCCAATTCTTATTATACTGACACTCCTACAACTCATTATACCGGGAACCTTCTACTTTTGGGAAGGAAATCGCTTAATGAAAGAAATTGAAAAAGCACACACACTAAAAATCTCAGACCACTTTAGACAATCCAGTCTATGTTATCTTACTATCATTCTATTATTAATAATAATCACACCTGCAATTATAGATACAAAAGATGCGACAGGACATGAATTTATTATCACTGGTCTTATAATTGGAAATCTAATATTATTAATACTTAATTCAATCTTGGCGGTTTTTATAAATGCCATTTTTGTTTATAAACATAAAAAGGTTAAAATATAATCCCATATGAAACTGATTGTTGGCCTCGGAAATCCAGGGAAACAATATGAAAAGACACGTCATAATGTCGGTTTTATGGTACTGGATTCCCTTCAAAAAGAACTTCAAAAAAACAATTGCGACAAATGGATTCTCAATAAAAAATTCAATGCAGAAACGTGCGAAGCAACCGTGAATGGAAATAAAATTATCCTTGCAAAACCAATGACTTTCATGAACGCCTCTGGACAGTCAGTACAACTTATTGCCCATTTCTTTAAACTGAAGCATGATGACATTATCGTTATTCATGATGAAAAGGATCTGCCTCTTGGAGAATATAAAGTTCAAACAGGAAGAGGAGACGCGGGACATAATGGAATTCGTTCCATCGTAGAATACTTGGGGACAAAAGATATTACCCGCTACCGCATAGGGATTGCAAGCAAAAATGAAAAGAAAATGGAAGACACTTCTCAATTTGTCCTTGGAAAATTCGGACTTTTAGAAAAAAGAAAACTCGATACTCTTGTACAAGAAGTCGTCAGAGAAATTGTATCTTCACTCTAGCCTATGCTTTCTAAGGAGGTTTTGTTTACTTATTATCCAAAATACACAGTACAAAGATATAAAACCCTTATACGGGTTTTTTCTTGTTTAGAAAATGCTTGGAATGCTGAATTTGATGAAATGAAAAAAACAGATTGGGATAATAATCTGATCCACGAGTTTCTCACTTGGAAAGATCATCTTGATGAGTCAGCTCTCGAATATGGCCTTCAAAAAAATAATATTGAAGCTATCACAATTCACGATGATACGTATCCAGAAATACTCAAATATATTTATGATCCCCCAACATGTCTGTTTGTCCGAGGAAAACTCCAAAAACAGGAAATGAGCCTTGCGGTTGTTGGTTCTAGAAAAAATTCATTTTATGGACAACAAACTGTGGAATCTCTCGTGAGCATCCTTGCCAAAAAAGGAATTACTCTCGTGAGTGGACTCGCATATGGCATAGATTCCATTGTTCATGCTACTACTCTCAGAAATCAGGGAAGAACCATTGCCGTACTCGGAGGTGGAATAGATAATGGAACCATATATCCAAGAGAACATATTCCTCTTGCTGAAAGCATTCTCCAAAATGGAGGGGCGCTTGTATCAGAATACCCTCCAGGATTTTCCCCGACCAAATATACGTTTCCAATGAGAAACAGAATCATAGCCGGGCTCTCCTTGGCAACGCTTGTTATTGAGGCAACAGAAAAATCTGGGGCTTTAACAACTGCACAATATGCCTTGGACAATAGCCGAGATGTATTTGCCATTCCCCACAATATACAGAACATCAATGGGGCAGGATGTAACAATTTGCTCAAAACAGGAGCGAAAATGGTTACCTCTGCTGAAGATATTTTAGAGTATTTTCATCTGAATGAAGAGAAAAATACAGGCCAAGAAGCACTTTTCCTCTAACAACAAAAAATACACCCCCATTTGACATTTGACCCAAACTTGGCTATAGTAAAAGATGTTATTTTGAACACATATTATGTCCAAAACCCTCGTAATCGTAGAATCCCCTACAAAAGCAAAAACTATTTCCAAATTCCTTGGACCACAATATATTGTTGAGTCTTCTTTTGGACATGTACGTGACCTCCCAAAAAGTAAAATGGGGGTAGATATTGAAGGTGGAACCTTTGAGCCACAATACATCGTTTCTAAAGACCGAAGCGCACAAGTGAAAAAGTTGAAAGATCTTGCGAAAAAAACAGATAAAATCATATTCGCAACTGATGAGGACCGTGAGGGAGAAGCCATTTCTTGGCACCTTGCGGCAATTCTTGGTGTTGATCCAGCAAAGGCAGACCGTATTGTATTTCATGAAATCACCAAGTCTGCACTTGAAGAAGCAATTCAGAATCCAAGACATATTGACCAAAAACTTGTGGATGCTCAACAAGCAAGACGTGTTCTTGATCGTCTTGTTGGGTATGAACTCTCTCCACTTCTCTGGAAAAAAGTAGCCCGAGGACTTTCTGCTGGACGTGTACAATCTGTTGCCATGCGTCTTGTTGTTGAGAGAGAACGCGAAATACAAAATTTTAAACCAGAAGAATATTGGTCTATTGAAGGAACCTTTCTTACAAAAGAAAATGCAAAAATTGTTGCAAACTTATTTTCTATTGATGATAAAAAACTGGATAAATTTGACATTAACAATAAAGAAAAGGCAGAAGGCATTGTAAAAAAATTGGAAGGAAAAGAATTTTCCATTACCAATATTGAAAAAAAAGAAACAAAAAAAACTCCTCCTCCCCCATTTACAACATCAACCCTCCAACAAAAAGCAAATACCGTGTATGGATTTTCTTCAAAACAAACCATGCGCCTTGCACAACAACTTTATGAAGGTATTAAACTTGGAAACCAAGGTCAACTCGGTCTTATAACCTACATGCGTACTGATTCTGTAAATTTGTCAGAAAAGTTTATTGGTGAAGCAAAAAGTTATGTTCATGGTGCTTATGGAGAAAAATATGATCTCTCAAAGCCAAGATTCTACGCTCAAAAATCTAAAAATGCGCAAGAAGCTCATGAGGCTATCCGTCCATCTGACCCTGCAAGAACGCCAGAATCACTCAAGGAACATTTAGATAGTCAACAACTCAAACTCTATAGTCTTATCTGGAAAAGAGCGGTGGCTACACAAATGGCTGATGCTCGTATGAACAAAATGAGTTTAGATATTACTGGAGAGAAACACATGTTTCGAGCAAATGGACAAACAATTCTTTTTGATGGCTGGCTCAAACTCTATCCAACACTTGCAAAAGAAGAAATCCTTCCAGAAACAACCCTAAACGAAATTCTCCGCTGTGAAAATATTAAACCAGATCAGCATTTTACTGAACCTCCTGCTCGTTATTCTGATGCAACCTTGGTAAAAGCACTTGAAGAACATGGAGTTGGACGTCCATCCACCTATGCACCAACCCTCGCAACTATTGAAGCGAGAAATTATGTTGAGCGTGTGGATAAAAAACTCAAACCAACAGATATTGCTTTTGTTGTGAATGATCTTTTGGTTGAACATTTTAACAATATTGTGGATTTTGAATTCACGGCGAAAATGGAAGAAAACTTGGATGAAATTGCTGAAGGGAAAAAAGATTGGAAACCTATTATTGCAACTTTCTATCATCCATTTCATGAAACCATTATGCAAAAAAAAGATGAAATTACAAAAGAAGATACAACTCAAGCACGTGAGCTTGGAAATGATCCAAAAACAGGTGAACCTATTTTTGTAAAAATTGGTCGTTTTGGACCCTACGTACAAAAGGGAAAAGGTGAAGGTGAAGAAAAACCAAAATTTGCTTCTCTTAAAAAAGAACAATCCGCAGATACGATTACTCTTGAAGATGCACTTGTTCTCCTCCAACTTCCAAGAATATTTACTACTGATGCTGGAGAAGAAATTGAAGTAAATATTGGACGCTTTGGACCATATGTAAAAATGAATGGTAAATTTCATTCCATAAAAGAGGGTGATCCGTATACTTTTACCAGAGAACAGGCTCTTGCCATTATTAAAGAAGCTAGTGAACGTGATGCCAAAAAGACCATACAGGTCTTCAAATCCGAGGGCATACAAATCCTCAACGGGAGATATGGTCCATACATCACTGATGGAAAGAAAAATGTAAAAATTCCTACAGGGACAGATCCAGAAAAGATTACACTTGAAGAATGTAAAGAACTTCTTGAAGGGAAAAAGACTGCCTCCCCAAGAAAAAAAACCACAAAAAAAGCAAAATAAGACAAACATAAAATCCCACAAAAAAAACATGGGATTTTATTTTCCTTGTGTAAAACGCAAAAAAATGGTATAAACAGACAAAGAGACTTCTATGCTGAATTCAACATTCCCCACAATTGAAAACCTTATTGAAAAAATCAAATCCTACGACGAAGATGCAGATACGGATATTATTCGTCTTGCCTATGATTTTGCCAATAATGCCCATGCAGGACAAGTAAGAAAAAGTGGTGAACCATATATTACTCACCCCCTTGCTGCAGCGCATATCCTTGCAGACATGCGTATTGATCCGATCATTGTCACTGCAACGCTACTCCACGATGTTCCTGAAGATACGGAAGTTACTATAGAAGAAATTGAAAAGAATTTTGGAGAAGAAATTGCGTCCCTTGTCCGAGGAATTACCAAACTAGGGAAGTTGAAATACCGTGGCGTAGAAAGATATATAGAAAACCTCCGCAAAATGTTTGTTGCCATGGCAGAAGACATTCGAGTTATGATTATTAAATTTGCGGATCGTATTCATAATCTACAAACACTGGATTCTCTTCCACCAGAAAAACAATATCGCATTGCTCTTGAAAGTCTCGAGATATTTGCTCCTATTGCAAACCGTCTTGGAATGGGTGAAATGAAAGGAGAATTAGAGGATCTTTCTTTCAAATACATTTATCCAAAAGAATACCAACGTGCAAAAAGTATTCGAGATGAAAAACTTAAAGGAAAAGAAAAATATTTAGAGAAAATGATGGAACAAACCAGAAAAGCACTTCAAGATGCAAATATTACTTTTGATTTTATTGATGGAAGAAATAAACGGCTGTATAGCTTTTACAGAAAACTCCAAAGAAAAGAAAACCAAGTTGCAAAAATTTATGATCTTGTTGCTCTTCGTGTTGTCGTTCCTTCCATTGCAGACTGTTATGCTACACTTGGTATTCTCCATAAATATTGGAAACCTCTCAAAGGACGTATAAAAGATTACATTTCCCAACCAAAACCAAATGGATATAAATCTCTCCATACGACTGTTTTTGGTGATGGGGGTGAAATTATAGAATTCCAAATACGAACTCATGACATGCATGAAGAAGCAGAATATGGTATTGCTGCTCACTGGCATTATGATGAGAAAGGAAGACGCGCTCCAAAACAAGATATTGTATGGGCACAAGAACTTGCTACCATACAAAAAGATATCCTCAATAAAATGAGTGATCTTGAAGCCATTAAAATCAACTTTCTCCAAACAAGAATATTTGTATTCACCCCAAAAGGAGATGTCATTGATCTTCCAGAAGGATCCACACCAGTAGACTTTGCCTACCACATCCACACAGACATTGGAAATAAATGTAATGCAGCACTCGTGAACGATAAATATGTAAGTCTGGATACAGAACTCAAAAATGGTGATGTCGTGGAAATCATCATAGATAAAAGTAGAAAAATACCAAATCCAGAATGGCTTGACTTTGTAAAAACCACCACTGCGAAAGCAAATATTCGGACAGCAAAGAAAAATAAAATCACAGGATGGCTGAAGTCTGTTCTTCCAAAGAAATTATAAAAAATACTCCTTGCGGAGTATTTTTTTATGAATTTAATTCTTCTTGTAATTCTTCTAATAACTTCTTAGCTTTTCTACTTACTCTTTTTGGAACATCAATCATTACTTTAACATACTGATCACCCTTTCCTCCACCATTCACATACACAACTCCTAAACCTCGTAAACGAAATTCTTGATGAGATTTTGTTCCAGAAGGGACGACAAATTTTTTCTTTCCATCAAGTGTATCTATTTCTATCGTATCTCCAAGCACGGCTTGAGAATATGAAATCTGTAATTCTGTATGGATGTCATATCCATCTCTTTCAAAAATTTTGCTTGCCTTTACGTGAACAACGACGAACATGTCTCCAGGAGCCCCACCATTTCCAGGATACTCTCCTTTTCCACTGAGACGAATAGACTGTCCATCATCAATTCCAGCAGGAATCTTCACAAAAAACTTGCTTTCACCCCGCACGCTTCCGTCTCCCCCACAATGTTTACAAAGCTTCTCGGGTATCTTTCCAGTACCATGACAAATACTACACGTGTGGACGCTCTGCATGGCTCCAAGCATGGTTTGCTGTACTCTTCTCACCTGTCCTTGCCCATTACATTCTGAACAGGTCTTTTGTGTACTTCCTGGTTCAGCACCAGTACCATTACACACATCACAAGGGTTATTTTTGGTAACGCGTATTTCTTTTTCCACACCATTCACCGCTTCTTCAAAAGGAATTTCAATATCTACCTGAACATTTCTTCCTTGTGCTTGTCCTCCACGACGGCTTCTTCCTCCTCCAAAACCAAACATTTCTCCAAATATATCCCCAAGATCAATGCCTCCACCGAAATCAAAACCACCACCACCTTGTCCACGAGTAGCACGCATAAAATCATCCCAATTCATTCCTTGGCCAAATCCACCTTGTGCATTAAAATCCGATCCATATTGATCGTACTGTTGTCTCTTTGTTTCATCACCAAGGACCTGGTACGCTTCATTTACTTCCTTAAACTTTGCTTCGTCACCATCTTTTTTATCTGGATGATATTTATGAGCAAGTTTCCGAAAAGACTTTTTTATCTCATCCAAAGTCACACCCTTTTCTACACCTAATATTTTGTAATAATCTTTTGACATAATTCTATTATTGCTCCAATTTCATTCACTATTTTATATCCTTCAATACTTCGTCTGCTTCTTCTAACATTTTTATATCCTTCAACACTTCGTCTGCTTCTTCTAAGATTATACCTATACTCGGTAAAACATCTGGTAGCATTTCCAAGTTAACCATAAATGTACTCATTTTATTTCGTAACCATTGATCCATGTGTTCTTCTATTCCGGATATATTTTTTATACAATTATCCATTTTCTCTTGAAGTGCTTTTTGTGTATCAGGAAACAATTCTCCAGATTCTAAAACACTTTCTAGAAGTCTCTTAAATTCTTCTCCCAATTGAATGACCTCTTGCCAAGCTTGTTGTTCTTTTTCTCCAAGAGATTTTACATCTAATCCATTCAAATTTGGATCACTAGATATTTTACTCTCCATTATATCTCTAAAATCTTCCACTCCTCTTTCTGGAGAAAATCCTTGTTCTAAACTTGGCATATATTTGTAATTAAGAAACAAATCACTCGTCCCATTATATCACAGGACGAGCAGATTTGTTACCAAATGTTATTTCTTATCATCAACGACTTCACCTTCTACAGGTCCTTCTTCCTTTGGAGCTTCTTTTGTTTCTCCTCCTGAGGCAGTTTTTCCTGTCTGTTGCTCTTGTTGATACAATTTCATACCAACAGCCTGTGCAACCGTAGAAAGCTCTTCTGAAGCCTTTTTAATCGCTTCTACATCGTCTTTATCTTTTACATCCTTTACCTTTTGAAGAGCATCTGCTACTTTTTTCTTTTCTTCATCAGTTACAGCAACTTTCTTTTCTTCAACATCTTTCATCATTTTTTCTGTCGTATATACCATGGTATCTGCTGTATTTTTAATCTCAACAAGTTCACGCTTCTTTTTATCTTCCTCAGCATGAGCTTCTGCTTCTTTCTTCATGCGTTCAATTTCTTCATTAGAAAGTCCACTTGAAGCTTCAATACGAATAGACTGTTGCTTGCCTGTTCCTTTATCTTTTGCAGAAACATTCAAAATACCGTTTGCATCAATATCAAAAGTCACTTCAATTTGTGGAACACCGCGTGGAGCTGGTGGAACACCATCCAAAATAAATCTTCCAAGTTGTTTATTATCCGTAGCCATTTGACGTTCACCTTGGAGAACATTTACTTCTACACTTGGTTGATTATCTGCAGCTGTAGAAAATATTTGTGTTTTACTTGTTGGAATAGTTGTATTTTTCTCAATGAGTTTGGTCATAATTCCACCAAGGGTTTCAAGACCAAATGAAAGTGGAGTCACATCAAGGAGAAGGATATCTTTTCCAAGGTCCCCTTGAAGTTGTCCTGCTTGTATAGCAGCACCAACAGCAACGACCTCATCAGGATTCACAGTAATATTTGGTTTCTTTCCAAAAAATTCTTCAACCTTCTTTTGGATCAGTGGCATACGAGTCATTCCTCCTACCAAAACCACTTCATTAATTTCACTCGTACTCATTTTAGCATCAGCAAGTGCTTGTTTCATTGGACCCATGGTTTTATTTGCTAAATCCATCACAAGGTCCTCCAATTTTGCACGTGATAATTTCATATTCAAATGCTTTGGACCATCTGCTCCAGAAGTAATGAAAGGTTCATTGATTTCTGTTTCAGGAGTGCTAGAAAGTTCAATTTTTGCCTTTTCTGCAGCATCTTTTACTCTTTGAAGAGAAAGTGCATCACCGGAAAGATCAATGCCTTCTATTTTTTTGAACTCTTCCAAAATCCATTCAATAATCTTTTTATCAAAGTCATCTCCGCCAAGATGAGTATCTCCATTTGTAGAAAGTACTTCTACAGTAGAAGAACCATCTTCTGCATCATGAGAAATATCCAAAATGGACACATCAAAAGTACCACCACCAAGATCATACACAGCAATCTTTTGGTCTTGTTTTTTATCAAAACCATACGCAAATGCTGCAGCAGTCGGTTCATTAATAACACGAAGTACTTCAAGTCCAGCAATTTCACCAGCATGCTTTGTGGCTTGTCTTTGTGAATCGTCGAAATAAGCAGGAACCGTAATTACCGCTTGTGTAATTTTTTCTCCAATTTTTTCTTCTGCATCAGATTTTAATTTTTGCAAAACCATTGCAGAAATTTCTGGTGGAGCATAATTTTTATCCCCCATTTTTACCAATACTTTGTCTCCTTCTGATACAATCTGGTAAGGAGCATGCTTTTGTACATCAGCAATTTCAACATCTCCTGCCTTACGACCAATAAGACGCTTAATTGAATACAATGTATTTTTTGGATTGGTCACTGATTGGCGTTTTGCCAATTGACCAACCAAACGTTCTCCTGATTTTGATATTGCTATCACAGATGGAGTGGTTCTGTTTCCTTCTTTGTTCTCAAGTACTTTTGGTTGTCCACCCTCAACAATCGCCATACATGAGTTTGTTGTTCCAAGATCTATTCCGAGAATCTTTGACATATATTTTTAATTAATCTTTCTTTATTAATAACGTGTGAGGCATATATTCCTCTTGTCTCCCCCAAAGAGATTGTTCAGATCCATTTGAGAGAGTGAAGAACAATATATTATTTGCTCTTTGTTTTTTTCTTTATAATTTCAACACTAATCTTTTTTGCATTGCTTGGAGCAGATTTTGGACAAGTAACTTTGAGAATACCATCCTCAAAACTTGCCTTAATCTGATCATCCTTTACAGGAGCAGGAAGTGCGATTTGGCGGAAGAATGATCCTCCACGAACTTCTTTTCTGTAATAATTTTTCTCGTCTACTTCATGTTCAGTCGTACTCTTTCCTTGAATGGTGAGTACTCCTTTCTCCAAACTGACTTCAACGTCTTCAGGTTTTACACCTGCGAGTGGTGTTTCTACCACTACATTATTCTTTTCTTCATAAATATCTACAGCAGGTACAAAACCTTTCATACCAGTAGGATGAGTAGATGGAAGAGTGTTCATCATTTCTTCCATCTCACGAAATGGATCCCAACTTGGATTCCAACGTATGAGTGACATAAATATTACCTCCTTTCAGCAAACTACTGACAAGCATTTGCTGAAAATGATTAAATATATGAATATGAAATTAATTTTCTTTGTTTCCTTCCTTTTTACAAACCACAACTCTTGCAGCACGAAGTACTCTGTCTCCTGCCATATATCCTCCACCAACTTCACGGATAATCTGTCCTTCTTCATGGCCCTCTGAATCTTCTTCACTGACCGCATCGTGGAGACTTGGATCAAACATTTTTCCTTCTGTTACCATTTGCTGTACACCATGACTTTCCAAAATATCTCCATACTGCTTCATAATATACTCTATTCCCTTTTTCCAATTCTGCCATGCACTACTTTCTTCTCCTACGTCATGACGAAATGCAATACGGAAATTTTCATAGACTGGTAAAAACTCTTCCAAAATCTGTATTTCACTCATCTTTGCCCATTCCGATCGCTGTGCACTGACTTCTTTTTGTAAATTTTGGTAATCTGCCTGTGCACGGAGCCATTTTGTTTTATACTCCTCACACTGTCCAGCGAAATCTCCAAGAGTACTTTCCGGAGCATCCTGTACTTCTGATCCTTTTGGATTTTCCTCCTGTTCTTTTTTCTTTTTATCTTTCATAAATATTATTCTAAATATTTTTTCACAGCCTCAAGTATGGCTTTATTTTTGTTATAATTCATACGCATTGGACCAATGAGCATGAGTATTCCATCATTCGCAATTGGACATACCAATGTTGTGCAAATAGAGCTCAACGGATTCTCACTTCCTATCAGAATACTCTTTTCCTCTGCAAGTTCATACATTTCTTCAAGACAATCTTCACAACCATCAAAAAGTGCTGAGACAGAAAGTGTGTTCTGGTATTCTTTAAATTCTGGTTGAGCAAGGAGATTGGTAATACCGGTATAATACAGAGAATTCTTTTCTTGAACCATAATAACCGCCAAATGTGTCGCCTCTGCAAGAAACTTCGCAAACAATTTCTTTTTTTGTTTTTCATCCACTTCTGCATGGGCAAGAATCTCTAATTCTTCTACTACCTGTTTCTCTACTGGTTCATCCTGGATAAATTCTTCTCTGTACAAGATATATCCCTTTTCTGTTGGGATTCTCCCAGCTGAAGTATGAGGATGGGTAAGATATGCTAACTCCTCAAGCACACGAAGTTCATTCCGAACCGTTGCTCCAGAAATACCAAGATTACTCTTTTCTACGAGCATTACGGATCCCACAGGTTCAGCAGTATGAATATACTGATCCATGACCAAACCGAGGAGTTGTTTTTGTCTTTCTGTAAGCATATTATCACTCATAGTCTACGAGTGATAATATACCATGTACACTCAAAATCGTCAAATAGTGAGTTATCCACAACAAAAATCTCGGTAAATGAACCGAGATTGAGGACTTTTAAAAAATGTACAATAACTTAAACATCTATAATCCTATGTTGTTCAGGTGTCCATTTTGGGGCATTAAACAATACCAATGAGAGTTTATTCCCTTCTACCCAGTAAACTTCACCTTTCTCAAAAAAATAGATATCACCTTCGTGAATTTCAAAATCACCCTTTTCTGAGTGAACAATGCCAGATCCAGACATAACAAAATAAATTTCCTCACACTCCAAATTTACTACTCTTTTTTGTTCAGGATAACGACCGTCAATGAGAGCCGTAGCACAACTCAAATCTTTGCTTGGGACATCATACTCAAAAACCACACAATCTTGTGAATTCTGAAATTCTTTTGCTTCTGACTTTTTAATTAGCATAATAGTAAAGTATTATATCTAGTTCTTCTAATGACAAATTCTTTATTATTTTATATTAATTTAGAAATTTTTACAAAATTTGCTCCCTCTTGACAAAATCACCTTTTTATACTATAATTGTCTGTTCATAATTTTTATGTTCCCCTTGTCGCGAGGGTTTCGCGATGCCGTTCATTTGGAGGGAATCATGGCTCACATGACCGGAGGCCTCGATACCGCGACACTGCCGGGATCTTGCCGTGAAGTGCCGACCGGACAGACCTGCGACAATTGCAAGGAACCCGCCACCATCCGCCTCCAGGGCGAGACCGACTCGTTTGGTGCGGAGTGGGCGGACCTGTGCGACAAGTGTCACAAACTGGAGCTCGAGCGACTCCGCAAAAACCGCGCTGGTCACTGCGACTGGTGCACGCAACATACCGAGAAGCTCTTCTGGGTGAGGGAAGGGCTACATGGCCCCACCTCCCGTGTCTGCATGAGTTGCTGCGAGAAACAAGAGCAAGCGCTCATGGCGAAAATGCCACGGGAATGGTGACCCCCTCTCACCCGCCCACGCCCTGTGTTAAGATATCCTTCGGGATTGACCGACACGGGGCTTTTTCATTATAAATTAGATACAATTTCGTCTGAATACTCATTTGGTAGAGTATATATACAAAAAAGAAAGCCTCTTGGCTCTCTTTTGTATTTCTCTTTATTCTTCAGCTGTATTCTTGTATTCCTTTACATTTGCTATTTCACTCAGAAGCACATTTTCTACAAAGATTCCTCTTGCATAGAATATTCTTTCCAATTCATTTTTTAACTGCATTTCAACTTCATCCCGTTTTGCACCCATAATAGCATCCTGTCCAAATCGACTAGCAACCATACGGATACGACTGCGAACCGTTGGACGAATAATTTTTGCAACGAAATCTTCACCAATTGTCTGCCAGATTCCAGGAATTTGTTGGATATCCAAACGGAGCAAAATGGTTCCTTCTACACCAATACGCTTTCCATCCTCAGTAACCGCAGCGATTGGAATATCTCCGAGACTATTCTCATTATGTGGGTTAAATTCCCGACTAATACTATATTCGAGAGTTTGTGTATTGAATAATTTCGCCTTTTGCCAAAAAGGAATCTTAAAATGTAATCCTGGCTTGAGCACTTTTTTGAGGACCCCTTTTCCTAAATCATAAACACAAGCAACATATCCTGGAGGGACTTGTATGAAAACACCTTTCAGTACGTCCTCCATTACAAACGAATACATGAGTTTATCGAGTGATTCTCCTGACATACAAATTGATTATTGATAGTATATTAAATAATTTATTTTTTAATTTCAACTGTTTTTTTCACAAAAGGTCGTAAGACAAGACTTACAATATATGTAAAAAACATTGAAACAATAAAGAAAAGAGATTTTACCATAGGAAGCATCCAGAGCAAGAAAAATACAAACAAAGGAAATATGATAAAAAACATTAAATCTCTTTTTTGTAAACCACCAGCACGTTTCCTATATTCAGAAAAAATTTCAATAGCAAGGAGAGCTGCTACCATTCCAGGCCAAAGATACGTATGAGATAATCCTAATTCAAAACCAAAAAAAGTGGTATTCAATACTCCTGGATAATCTACTGAAGTATAGAGACTATCAAGAAGATTCCTTCCAAATAATCCACTCTTAAATACTTCATAGAGCAAAATAACGAAAAGTGCTTGGAAGCCAATACTGAATACTTTTGACCAAGGACTTACTTTTTTCAATTTCAATACCTTACGAATTTCCTGTTTTTTCATCACCTGATCACTGTGGTACTCTTCTTCTAACTTCTTTACCTCATCATACAGAGCCTGGTTTTTAATCTTGTTTTTCTCTGTAATGACCGTAAATGGCAAAAGAGCAAAACGCAAAAGAATTGTCACATAGACAACAGCCCAACCAAAATTTTGGTCAGTCCAATTATTATATACCCAAATAAGGAGGTTAAAGAGTGGTCTATAGAAAAGCTCGTGCCAAATATCAAATATCATAGTAATTACAGTATAGCAAAAGAAACGAAAAAAATCAATATATCAACAAGGACAACTCTTTACAAATATCTAAAATTAGGGTAATATCTGATTACTCCACCACGCAGAGGTAACCAAGTGGCAAGGTACAGAATCACCTTCTGGTAAGAAAAAGCGCTAGGATGTCCTGGTTAATTTTCTTCAGGGGTTCGAACCCCCTCCTCTGCATCTCTAACCCCCGGCTGGCGCCACACTCCCCCCTACACGAACCCGTTGCGCCAGCTGGGGGTTTTTCTTTTAAAAAAAGAAGGATTATTTTCCTTCTTTTTCCCAAGACTGTATATCTTGTAAATAATTTTCTTTAATTTTCTCAAAATACTCAAGTGAGGCTTCATATTCATTTGGAATTTCACCATCGAGAATTGCTCGTTCAATTTCCTCTTTTATCTTTCCAACTGTAGGACCTGGCTTCAAATGACAAAGCTTCATAATTTCCTCTCCTCGCAATGGTGACTGGAATGCACGAAGTTGATCCTTTTCTAACACTTCTTCAATACGTTTTTCAAGATAATCATAATTCTTCATGCGCTTCTCTCGTTTTTTCTGGTTTCCTGTTGTTACATCCGCACGACAGAGTAATAATAATTCTGGCAAATTTTCTTGTAAATTCACAATAAGCCGACGAACCGCGCTATCTGTCACTCCCTTATCCATAAGAGCAATTGGTTGCAAATGCCAACGAACCAGTTCAGCGACATAATGAATATCTTGTTTTTTCATGCGAAGTCTTTTTCCAATTTCCCAAACCATTTTTTTTCCGAGATGTTCATGCATATCAAAAGTCCAACCACGACTCTTACTAAATTTTTTTGTCTCTGGTTTCGCAATATCATGCATAAGTCCAGCAAAACGAAGCAATATATTGTCTGAACTCTCCGCGATATTATCCACCACAGCAAGCGTGTGAGAAAAATTATCCTTATGAGTATACCCTGCAACTTCCTCCACACCAGCCAAAGCAGATACTTCTGGAAGAATTTCATCAAGAATTCCTGTCTGATACAAAATAACAAGACCAACAGAAGGTTTTTTTGTACTGAGAAGTTTCATCAATTCTTCTTGTATACGTTCTTGTGACACAATACGAATACGTTCTTTATTCCGGACAATTGCCTCAAGAGTCTCTTTTTCGAGAGAAAACTGTAATTGCGCAGAAAATCGTGCTGCACGAAGCATGCGAAGAGGATCTTCGGAAAAAGTAATATCTGGATCAAGAGGAGTACGAAGAATTCTTTCTTTCAAATCTTTCTTTCCATCAAAATTATCTATAATTTTTTTTGCAATTCCAAAACGACCAACTTTTTGTGCCATGGCATTTACAGTAAAATCTCTTCTTTGTAAATCCTCAAGAAGAGTGGTAGATTCTACTACTGGCTTCCGCGATTCTCTATCATATTTTTCACGACGAGCTCCAGCAAATTCTACTTCAAGAAGAATTCTATTATTGTCTTCCCTATCTACAAACACATAACGAGCGGTATCAAAATCTGGGAATTCAATCAATGATCCTTCATTTTTTAATTCTTCATCCAAGGCACGTGCAAATTCAAGACCACTTCCAAGCACCACAAAATCAATATCTTTTTTATACTCTTTTTTCAAAAGTGAATCACGAACAAAACCACCAACAACATACACATCCATGTGAGTGCTTTTGGATACCTTATAAATTTTTTGTAATAACTTTTTTAATGTCATAAAGACAATAATTTTCTTCTTAAAGATTTTTCAAATATTCTTTTACTTCTTCTTCGGGATTGGCTCCGTCAAGAATACGTTTTACCAATTCAGCAAGAGGTAATTCTATTTTGAATTTTTTTCCAAGTGCAAGAAGAACTTCATCAGCCTCAATTCCCTCTACCGTTTGCTGTACCGTATTGAGTGCTTCTTCTTTTGTCATTCCTTTTCCAAGGCACTCTCCAAATCTCCTATTTCTGCTATCTGGAGAAAGTGCGGTTCCAACCAAATCCCCGAGTCCAGAAAGACAATAACATGTTTCTCTCTTTCCTCCCATAGCACACCCAATAGCAACCATTTCATCAAGGGCTTTTGAGATAAGTGAGGATTTTAAATTCAAATCATATCCTAGACCATCACAAATTCCAAGTAAAATAGCATATACATTTTTGAAAGATCCCCCTAACTCTACTCCTACCATATCATCGGTTGGAACTAATTTCAAATAATCATTTTCAAAAACAGCACGCACTTCATTCATAGATGTTTCTTCTCCAGAAATATCCATCGTTGTAAATTCTCCCTCTGCTAATTGTTTTGCAATCGCAGGTCCAGAAATAGAAACAACAGGAAATTTATTTTCTGTTACCCGTTTTAACACATCAGGGATAATTTCCAATGTTTCTTTATTGAGTCCCTTCGACATATCCACCAAAATGGCATCTTTTTGCAGAAACGCTTTTGCTTCTTCTACTACCTTTTGTACATTAGAACTTGGAACAATAAAAAATACAATATCTGCATGTTCCAAGGCTTTTTCCATATCTAACATTGGAAAAACAGAATCTCCTAACAGCACACCTGGTAAATATTTTGTATTCTCACGAGTCTCCAAAATTTGTTCAATTGGTGTAGGATCCCCATTCCAATTCCACAAATGCACAACATTCCCATTTTCTGAAAGAACTTTCGTAATAGCCGTCCCCATATTTCCAGCTCCCAGTACTGCAATATTTTTTTTCTCCATACAATATATTTAATAACAAAACAGATTTTTAAAGGAATAAAAGAATAAGCACTCCCAAAATAATTCTATACCACACAAAGAGTGAATATCCATATTTTTCTATAATCCTCATCAAAAATGCAACCGCCAAATATCCAGAAAATACAGCAGAGAAAAACCCAATAGTCATAACAGAAATTTCTGACGACGTAATCCCAACGTCAAGAACATCTTTGAGAGTAGTCATGCCTGCAATAAAGATAATCGGGATACTCATGAGAAAAGAAAATTCTGCAGCAGCTTTCTTCGTCAAACCAGAAAAAAGTCCAGTCGTCATTGTAATACCAGAACGTGACGTTCCTGGCATTAACGCAATAGCTTGAGCAAAAGAAATGGCCAATACATTTGTAAATCGCAATGAATCTACTGTTTTCTTATTTTGTTTTTTCTTTCCATACCAATCTGCTATTCCAAGCACAATACCCCAAAAAACAAGTCCGAGAGCAACAAAACTCGAATCACGGAAATTTGTTTCAACATAATCATTAAACAAGAACCCAACAATGCCAGCAGGGATTATAGATAATCCAACAAACCAAGCAAGACGAAAATTGAGAGGATCAGAAATAACCCATTTTTTTTCTTTTCCACTATATTTTGGAAAAACATTTTTCAAAAGTAAAAAAATTCTTTTCCTGAAATACCACACCACAGCAAAGAGAGTTCCTAAGTGTACCATGACATCAAAAGCCATTCCTTGGTCAGACCAACCAAGAATTTTGGGAACAAAAATAAGATGACCTGATGATGAAATAGGCAAAAATTCTGTAATTCCTTGGATTATCCCAAGAACAAAAGCTTGAACAAATTGCATAAATTCGTATTAATATTCATTCTATGATTCATAATACCCTAAAATGAGCAAAAAAACAAGGGTTACCCTTGACAAAACCCAAAAATATGATATGATGAGAAAACTCACCCACAAAAAGGATACCATGAAAATCCTCGTAGTAGAAGACGACAGATCCCTCCAATTAGCACTCAAAAAGATGATAGAACGATGTATTCCTGGCTGTCATGTGGAATGTGCAGAAAGTGCAAAAACGGCACTGACGCTGATTCACAAGGAGTTTGATCTTATTCTCACAGACATGAACCTGGGATATGGGGTTATGTCTGGATGGGAACTTGGTCGAACCCTTCGCAAACAAGGCGTCAAATGCTTAATTGCATATATGTCTGGGAGCCCTCTGGCAGACCAACCGGGCGAAGTTCAAGATGATGTTGCTCTCGGAAGAGTGCAAGGATTCTTCGAAAAGTCAAACCCGAGAAAGATGATCGAAGGAATCCTCCACCTCCTCCCCACATGAAAAACCCCACACTTGTGGGGTTTTCCATTTTATGGCTTTTTGAGAATATCCGCTATGTCCATTGATTCCATAATAATCGTTCTATGGAGTTGCATGGGATCATTTTTCTTTTGTGTATGTTTTCTTTTTATGGTAAATCCCCCTTTGTACCCAACTTCTTTTGCAATACGCATTACACGTTCATCATACAAACCAAAAGGATACGCAATAAATTCTACTGGTTTTTGTGTAATTTCTTCAAGAATTTTTTTGCTTCTTTCCAATTCTCTTTTTATTTCTGTATCACTTATTCTTGTTAAATAGGCATGATACTCTGTATGTGATTGAAATTCTACAAGTCCACTTTTTTCCATTTCTTGTATTTCTTCTGTACTCAACCACAAATTTCCTTTTACTCCACTCATGATATGCATCACTGCTTTCATATTATATTTTTTGAGCAATGGATATACATTTGTATAAAAAGTTTTTGAACCATCATCAAAAGTGAGTAGAATAGAATTCTCAGGAAGTTTTTCTTCTTCCATGTATTGCAAAAGGTCACTGGCAAATAGTGTATTGTAATTCTTCTCTTGTAAATATTCTAAAATACTTTCAAACTTGTTTTTTGAAACATACCAATTTTTTGTTTCCTCACTCGCTCCTCGAGGAGACTCCCCCACATGATGGAAACACAAAATAGGGAGATAAAATTCTTCTTCAATTTGAACAAAATTCATTTTTTCTTCTCCTTTATTTTTCTCAGCTTCCATACTCTCTCTCTGTGAACAACCAAAAGAGAACAAAAGAAAAAATAAAATGAAGAAGGAAAAAAAATACTTAGACATGCACATCTATTTTTTGAATAAGTTCTTTTATACTTTGATCTCCTACTGGATAATCCTGTGTTAAAAATTCTTTTCTTGAAACCCAAGCATATTTATCCACATCATCCTCAAAATTCTGGGTAATATCTACATTCCCCCGGATAATCGTACAACGAAATGTAGAACATACTACCTGATACTTTTGTTCTTCATGATAAAACCACCAAAGACCCAAAGGTTGGTGGATTTCAATATCAAGCGTTGTTTCCTCCTTTACCTCACGTTTCAGAGCCTCATGAGGAGATTCACCATATTCAATCATACCTCCAGGTAAATCCCACAATTCTTTTCCGTTTAAAACATGACGTATCGCAAGAAACCTTCCATTTTGTTCTATATATGCCTTTACTGCAGGTCGAACATCCTTCATAATTATTCCTAGAAAAGATTCATAATATTATAGAAAGTACCAATCGCAACGGCAAACGCTATAAGAGCCACAAAAAACCAACCATGCTTCACAATACTTCGTCCGTGAATATGTCCTTTGACTTTTGCCTTCCAATAAATAAGTAATAATAAAAATACTTCTAAACTAATAAATACCCCACCAACCAAATCAATAGCATCCATAAAACTTCGGAGTCCTCCAATATATATTATTAAAGGCACAATGGCAACAAGCGCTGTTGCTGGAAATGTTTTTATTTTATAATCCCAACAAAATGAATCTCTGAGAGAAAGCCCAGTCATCAGAAAAGCCGTTGACATGGCAAGGAGTGCAAATACATTTCCAAACAGAAAAACTCTCTGACCAACAACTTCTCCAAGTCCAAAGGTAGCAATTTCTGTAGTCCCAATACCCGTTACCCCAACAACAACCAAGGAAAAAAGTACATATAATACCATGGTACTCATTCCTCCAAAGAGAAGAGCATGTTTGAACCCTTCTTTTTTGTGAGACAAAATACTGTACACTTCAGGTACTGCGGTAGTACCATGGAATGCAAAAAGAATAACCCCGTACGGTAATAAAAACTGAGAAAGATCTACATACGTAATTTGTGGAAATTGCATATATGGAACGCTGAGAAGCGTCAAAACAAGGACAATACCTAAAATAAGGAACGTTAAAAAAAGTTCTATGACCTTCACTGTACGAATACCAATATATATAAGAAGTATTCCCAAGCAGAAAAATCCAACACTCCAGTTGAATACCTCACCTCCAAAAAAACGAGCCAATATTTCTCCCACACCAATCATATATACCACCAAAACACCAAAGAGGACACTATACATGACCACAGCCATACAAAATTCTCCCCATCTTCCCAAATATTTTTTTGCTAGACCTACTAACTGAAATTTTTCATTGGATGCCGAGACAACATCTC
>JAZDMW010000020.1:0-13381 GCA_043800545.1 Candidatus Magasanikiibacteriota bacterium
TGGTGATGACTTCATTCTTGGCCTTATGATGTTTCTTAAGGCACTTCCTTTTTTCATTGCGTATATGATTATAATAGGCATAATCATAAACATCAGCAAAACTTTTGGAAACCTTTTGAACTCCCTCCTTGCAATCTTTGCCATACCAATACTTTCTATTAACTTCCTCAAAAAAGAGACTGTAGCTTCATTTTTTGAATTTGATATCCTCTCACATGTATGGAAAAACCTCGGAGACTACATAGTCACAATGCTTAAATGTCTTGGTCTTGGACTCATATTTGCAGTCATGTGGATCATTTTAGTGGGTATCCCAGCAGGACAATTTACAAAAAGCATATTCCTTGCAGACTTCTACAGAAGACATGTAAAATAGTAAAATACATCAAAAAAAAACTCTCCCTACTCCGGAGAGTTTTTTATTCTCCTATCATCACTTGACAAATATCTCTTCTTATGCTATACTTGAGCTTCTCATATAACTTTTTTGTTCTCTAAGAGGTTTGTCGTATTATTGTATATAATCACAAAATCTTTTAGTTACTTCTCCTAAAAGGTTTGAGTTTCGGCAAATTAATTGCTGATTATATAATTTTATGCCAACATTTAAAGAACTTGGATTAAATTCCAATTTGCTTCGGAGTCTTGATGATCTCGGATTTATTACCCCTTCTCCTATTCAGGAAAAGGCTATCCCTTATCTCTTGAACTCTACAAACGACCTTATAGCTCTTGCACAAACCGGTACTGGAAAAACCGCTGCTTTTAGTTTACCTATTCTCCAACAATTGAATACAGGAAACAGAAACATACAAGCTATAATTCTCTGTCCTACAAGAGAACTCTGTTTACAAATATCTGAGGATATTAAAAGATACGCAAAGTATTCTAAAGAGATTTCTATCACAGCAGTATATGGTGGTGCCAGAATGGACCTTCAGATGAAGTCCATTAAAAATGGTACTCACATTGTTGTCGGAACACCAGGACGTGTTCATGACCTTATCCGTAGAAGAATCCTCAAACTCCAAACAGTAGATTGGGTTGTTTTGGATGAAGCGGATCAGATGCTTGATATGGGATTCAAAGAAGATTTGGATGCTATTCTTGCACAAACTCCAGTAGAAAAACAAACACTTCTCTTCTCTGCGACTATGTCACAAAGTATTGCAATGATTGCAAGAAAATACATGTCACATATTGAAGAAATTAGTATCGGAGAAAAAAACAAAGGAGCAACAAATGTCTCTCATGAATATTATCTTGTTGATCATCAAAATAGATTTGAAGCTCTTCAAAGAGTGATTGACTCCCTTCCAAATCTTTACGGAATTATTTTCTGCCGTACAAAAATGGAAACCCAAGAAATTGCAGATAAACTTCGTATGAAGCATTATGATGCAGAAGCCCTTCATGGTGATGTATCACAAAACATTCGTACAAAAATCATGGGGAAATTTAAAAATAAAGAAATCAGTCTCCTTGTTGCAACCGATGTTGCTGCACGTGGTATTGATGTGAATGACCTCACTCATATTATTAACTACAACCTTCCAGATGTGAGCGAAGCATATACTCATAGAAGTGGAAGAACTGGACGTGCAGATAAAACAGGTATTTCACTTTCTATCATTGTTCCAAGAGAACTTGGAAAATTAAAAAGAATTGAAAGTATCATTGGTAAAAAAATAGAATACAAAAAAATTCCAAATGGTGAAGAAATTTACTTCAAACAAGTGGAAACATTTATTAACGAAGTAGAAAATGGAAATGTTGATAATCTTCAAAAAGAAAAATCTTTTTCTCATATATTTGAAAAATTAGATTCTCTTTCTAAAGAAGATTTGATTCATTACATTATTTCACAAAAACTTAAACATCTTATCCTGGAAACAGATAGAAATCATGATCTGAACACCAACTCTAAATTCTCTTCAGATTTTTCAAGTGATGGAAAAAAGAATGGAAGACGCAGAAACCGTTCAAAAAGACATGTAGATACTCCAAGTAACTACAGTTACAGAGAGGAAGTATTCGGCGGAAGATCACGAGGAAATTCCCGAGGTGGAAATTCATTTAGAAAAAAAAGAAGTAGATAAAATAAAAACAGGCGAAAGCCTGTTTTTTGTTATTCCACTTTCAATACCTCATACTCCACATCCTTCTTCCCAATTTGGAGTATAAACTTCTCCCCTACTTTCTTCCCAATGAGCGCTTGTCCAATTGGTGAATCTTGAGATATTATTCCTTTTTCTGGATTTGCTTCCAATGAACCAAGAATTTGATATGTATATTCCTTTCCATTGATACGGAGGGTAACGGTACTTCCAAGTTCTACAAATCCTTTCCTTTTCCTCTGTATCACTTCTGCATGATCCACTTGAAATTCTAATCTGGTAATCGCAGTAATGATCCCACGCAATCTTCTTTTTGCCGCCTGGTATTCTGCATTCTCAGAAAAATCTCCATTTTCTGCACACCTTCGTACTTCCTCTGCAGCAATTGGTTGTTTTTTCTTTAACTCTTTTAATTCCTTTTCCAGTTCGTGAAATTTTTCTTCACTCATTAAAAGATTCACAGAATCTTCAGCGTATTTTCCTGGTTTTCTTTTTGGTAATTGCATATATTATCAAACAATTATTCAATTGTTATATTTTTTCTTCCATACTTTTTGGTTAATGGATGGTCTGGTTTTTCTAATCCGTTTGTAGTCCATGTGGTATATGTATCACCACGTGTACTTGACCTTCTCCGAGAAATACGAATACCACAACCATATTCTCGTGTAACGATAGCAACACCAACTTCATCAAGTTGTTTTTTTATCTCTTCTGCAGACAGTGTACTGACCCCTTCTTGTTGTAATGCTTCTAAAAGCCCATGTAATGTTGGTACAAAGCTTTCTCCTTGTTCTTGTTGAGATTCAAATGAATTATTTTCTAGAGACATATACAAAATTTTTGATTATTATTTCTTTTATTTTCATAATTATTTCAATTTTTTTGCTATCTTTTGCTGTCATTTCAACTGGGGGACAAATTGTCCCCCAGTTTGAAAAATGGCAATTTTTGGTTCTTCTTTTATAGAATCATACACAGCGGGAGACATACAATCTTCTAAAGATAACTGTTCTTTTTCTTCTCGCGGAAACCATTTAATTTCTACAATATTCTCATCCTGCATATTATTCGCTAAACTTGGAACTTCGTCTCCTGAATAATATCCATAAAATACAAAAAGTATCTTTGGCTCATTTTTGGTACCATAATGAAAAATTCTTTTCAAGGATATATTTTCTATATTCTCTAATCCAATTTCTTCATGTAATTCCCTTTTTATACAATCCTCCAAAGTTTCTTCTGTATTATCAAAAGTACCTTTCACTAAATTCCATTTATATCCATCTTCCTCGCGATATTTTTCTTTTATCAGAAGGACTTCATTCTTTGTATTTTTAATGACTCCTGCAACTTTAAGTGTAATATTCATATTTTTTTACTTATTCTCGTATTATTCTTTATCGGCACCGTATTTGACATCAACTCTTTTCTTCTAAACATTTTTTGCAGAATAACCAAAGCTATAAGGGCGACTGGTAAAACAACCGCAACATTTTCGGGAGTGAACGCATTTCCTGCAAACAATACAACGACAGTCAGAATTGCCAAAATCAAACTCCAGAATACCGCTTTTTCATTCAGCTTCCAATAGAAAGATCCGATGATAATCGGAAATAGTGATAATGACAAACTACCCATTGATAACCCCAAGGCAATAATATTTTGATAATATATTCCTATTATAACCGCTACGGCTACGAATAGAACCATGAAAAAACGAGTCAGTTTTTTCATTGATTCTTCACCAAATCGTTTTGTGTAATTTTTCAAATCTCTCGTGACTATTGTGGAAACCATAAAAGTAATTGTATCTGATGAGGAAAGTGCTACCGCATATAGCAAAACCATTCCAAATTCCTTTAACCCAAAAGGTAACAATTTAGAAAAGCCAGTAATGAGAGCATTCTCCGGAGCAATATCGGGAAAGAATTGTTTTGTCGTAAGGCCGACAATGCTAATAATGATAGCCAGTAATGGCAAAATTATTGCAGAATAACCAAGCCCGTTTTTTAAATTTTTTTCGTCTTTTGTTGCAAATATTCTTTGCCATAAATCGGGGGCAACCATGATTCCAATGCTACCAAGCAATAAAAAGGCAATTATGTTTCCAAATCCAATGCCAATCGGATTAAATTCAACAACTGGAATGCTTGTTTTTCCAAATAAAATCAAAGCAACAGTTAAGCTCATGATGAACATTATAACAAGCTGAAAAAAATCAGTTTTGATGACTGCCTTAAATCCTGCCAACAAAAGATAGGTTAAAATTATCACTCCTCCAATTACCACAGACAGAGCGTATGAGAGGCCGAAAATAAGAGCCAACACTTTTCCAGCAATGACGAGATTCACAATAAGAAGCAACGAATATTGTAAAATCAAAATGAAAGAAAATAAGAAGCCATTTTTTTTCCCGAATATTTTATAAAAATATTCAGCCATTGTGTATGCTTTCATTTCATCGGCTTTTTGTTTTATTATTTTTGCATACTTTCGACGTAATAAAATAAATCCGAGCGCAAGACCAACAAAAAGCCAAGCAGCTGAAATGCCATATTGATAAATATAGGCCAGATAAATTGAAAGAACCGCTCCATCAAAAAAACCAGCACTCATTGTTGCGGCTACTTGTATACCTGCAACTTTTCGATCGGCAATCATAAAACCCTCTTCTGTTTCTTTCCGAGATGTCATTATCCCAATGACAATAACAATTGCGATATAAATCAAGAAAAAAATTATTGTAAGAGTCATAATTTTGTTAATAACTTTAATTTATCTCGCCACAACTTCGTATTATACGGCAAATACCTCCTCTTGACAAACTTTCCCTTTCTCTATACAGTACTGCCATAACAAAACAGGGAGGCAACCATGACCCACTCTTTTTCTCTGAAGGACATTCAAGGAAAACTCAGCCACCTTCGTACCACTGAAGGCGTTGCCCGTCGGCGCCATCCAGCAGAACAAGATCGTGATGGCTGGATTCTCACGGGGAATCCATTTTTCGCGGATCAACACTGGAAAATCGGCACTAGTAAGGCACTTCGCCGTCTCGGGCACAAAAAACAAGTTTTTAGTCAAACTGGGAACCCACACGTACGGAACCGACTAACACATGTACATGAGGTGGTCAAGGTCGCAACAATGATTGCAAGTATTCTCGGACTCAATGTTGAACTCGTGGCAGCCATTGCTCTTGGACATGACCTCGGCCACACACCCTTTGGGCATACGGGTGAGGAATTCATTACAAAAGTGGCAGGAATTCCATTCCGTCATGAACAGTTTGGGGTTGTCATCGCACAACACATTGAGCGGAGTGGGATTGGACTCAATCTCACGTGGCAGACACTCCAGGGAATCCTGCAACACTCCCGTGGGGCTGATGAACTCACGGAATGTTCATTCCAGGAAGCAACGGTCGTGATGTATGCTGACAAAATAGCATACACGTTTGCTGACGTTAACGATGTTGAGAGATGCTTCAAACCACTGGATGAACTTCCAGAAATCCAGGAACTCCTCGGGTGGTTTGGCTCAAATCAAGACACTCGCATCAGACGTTGTATCCTCGCACTTTGCAATGAATCAGGAGAGAAAGGTACAGTCTCCTTCAAGGACAGTGAGGAAGCAATTAACTTCGCTCAATTGAAGGAACTCCTGTACCAACAGGTATACTTCGAACTCGAAGAGATGCGAAATTATGAAAGGGCATGTCTCCACAATGCGTTTGAACATCTCAAGAGACTCGTTCAGGGTATTTCCCCCTGGGTTGCGCTTGCACTTCTCACGGATGATGAAGTCATTCAACTAGCCCGAGCTCGGAGAATTCATCTCCCCCACATTTTCCCCACCCTCTCTGTCTCAGAAATCATTCCCCACCTCAAACAGTCCATTGACTACACCAACGTAGATCTGGACTGGTAGACCCGAGATTCTCTCGGGTTTTTTCATATGCAAAAAAATGATATACTATACATATATTTTGTATTTTTTTATATATGAGGAGGAAAAGAAAAAAAATTATTGTAAATGATAAAATGCAACAGGGTTATACGTATTATCTCACAGAACCTGTTGGAAAAAATTTCGCACCAAATTTTATACCAGAACTTACTCCCTCACAAATGCTTCGGCTTGGCGTATTTTGCGGAAAATATATTCGTGATTGTACCAAAGAATTTCCAAAAGCTTGGTTTCTCCGTGCAAAATTTGCAAGAAAAAAAAGAAATTGTATATTAAATCAATTTCATATTGATGCCAGCCAGCCTCTCAAAATCTGGGAGAAAAAAGGATGGATTCACCCTGATGATCCAAGAGGATGGTTTCAATGGTATTGCCGTTATTACATGGGACGACGTCATCCTGATGATGAACGGCAAATAAAAAGATGGAAAGCCATGACAAGACACATTGCCCAAGTAAAAAAACATTGTAAAAAAGGAGATATCTCCTGTAGACCAAAACAACGTCAAGCGCTCCTCCACTGGGCGTATGATAGCCGTAAAATATAATATGAAAAAAAAGAATAAAAAAATTCTCATAACAACAGTACAAGTCCTTCTTTGTATTCTCATTGCACAAAGTGCAGGAATTATTGGAAGTGCCTTTACCTTCTCAAGTATTGATTCATGGTATGCAACCCTCATAAAACCATCATTTAATCCACCTGGATATCTTTTTGGGCCTGTTTGGACCTTTCTCTATACTCTCATGGGTCTTTCTCTTTTTCTTCTTTGGAAAAACAAGAAAAAAAACAAATGTCTCATTATTTTCTTTTTTGTGCAACTCTTTTTTAATGCCCTTTGGTCAATACTTTTCTTTGGACTTCAAAATCCATTCCTTGCACTCATAGACATCCTCATGCTTTTGTCATTTATCATTACCATTATTATCATCGCATTCAAGCAAAAACAAAAAGCTGTAGCCTATCTCTTTTTACCTTACCTTCTTTGGGTAAGCTTTGCTACTGTACTCAACTGGACTCTTTGGATGCTCAATAAATAACACTTGTGATTTTCGTTATTTTTTGCTACACTTAACCATATTTAATGTACTCTCATGTCAAAAATCATTGATGGGAATGCCCTTGCAAATACCATACACGCTGAGACTGCGGAATTGGTAAAAATACTCAAAATGCAAAAAACAATACCAAAATTGGTTGTTTTTTTGGTTGGAAATAATCCTGCATCAGCCTCCTATGTAGAAAAAAAGAAAAAATGGGCAGAATATATTGGTATACAATGTGAAATACAGAAATTTGAAGAAACTATCACAACAAAAAAACTCATAGATACGATTAAAAAAGTACAACAAACAAAACGTCCTCATGGATGTATTGTACAACTTCCTCTTCCTCATCATATTGATCAACAAGAGGTATTGAATGCCATACAACCAAAACGTGATGTCGATTGTCTCACAGAAACAAATTTGGGAAAGCTAGCTACAAATACAACAATATTCTATCCTCCAACCGTATCTGCTATTCTGTATATCCTTGAACAAGAAAATGTAAACCTCAAAGAAAAACATGTTGTTATTGTTGGTGCAGGGATTCTTGTGGGAAAACCACTCACTTCTATTCTTCTCCATAAAGAAGCAACGGTCACCATTTGTAACAAATATACAAAGAATCTAAAAAAACAAACAAAATACGCAGATATTCTTGTCACAGCAGTTGGGCAAAAGGATCTTATCCGCAAGGATATGATAAAAAGAAATGCCATTGTGATTGATGTTGGTGTAAGTTTCAAAGGGAAAAAAATGTATGGGGATGCAGAATTTGCAAAAGTCATGAAAAAAGCAAAAAGTATTACTCCAACACCTGGTGGTGTAGGGCCTCTCACGGTTGCCTTCCTCCTTCGGAACACGGTAATTGCAGCATCTACAAAAGAATAAAGGAAAACCAATATAAATATTTACCACTCGCTAAACAACGCGTGGTTTTATATACAAAAAAAACCCCTCCAAACAGAATGTAGAAGGGGCGGGGTGGGGAGGAAATTAGGTAGGGAGAATGTGTGTTACTTATTCTTCGTCATCGATGATGGGTTTTCTCGTCTGGATCATCTCACGTACTTCTTCGGTAAAATATACCTGACAATTTCGCCTGAGAGTTCCCATCTCTAGGCGAATCTCAGCACCATCATCTCCGATCATGCGTGCAATGAGCAAGTTCTGTTCTCCGATACGAATCGTGAGAGACGTATCGTCAAAGGTGCATGTCAGAATCTCTGAATCAATAGCATCCCGTTCATGGAGGACTTCCTCCATGAACAAATCTCCCATTTTATCGTCCAGAGAATCACCACCAACACCGGTGATCCGGCTGATGAGTGAACTAGCAAGTTCCCACAGTTCTTCTTGCGTTTGTTGCTGAGACATGTTCGGTCTTCACCTCCTGTGTTCTCGATCATGGTATCGTGGTCTGGTAAAAAAATCCTATCATAAAATTAAATTTTTGTCAAGTATTCGTTTCCTCGGGCAGTAAACACAAAAAAGAGCATTTAGCTCTTTTTTTACTTTCCCTATGTTTTTTCTATTTCTTCACAATCTCAGCAAGCAACGCCTCCAACTCCAGAACACTCGTAACACGCACAAGACGTGAACGGAATTCTTTTATACCAGGAATTTCTTCTTCCAGTCTATTGGTCTTGAAATACCATCCCAAATGTTTTCTAAAGGTCACAATGCCTCTTTCTCCATATCTCTCAAGATGCAATTGTAAATGTTCCAAAATAATTGGAATTTTTTCTTCAAGTGGAATATTCTTTCCACTTTTTGCCTGCAGAAAAAACCATGGATTTCCAAGTGCACCACGACCAATCATAACTCCGTCTGCTTTTGTTTGAGAAAGCATCTCAGATACCAATTCTGGACGGCTTACATCACCGTTTGCAATGAGTGGTATTGTCAGTATCTTTTTTGCTTCTGCAATACGATTCCAATCTGCTTCTCCGCTGTACCCTTGCGTCTTTGTCCTCCCATGGAGGGTTATGAGATCTACCCCAGCTTCCTCAAGCATGGGTAAAAATGTTTTATACGCATCAGGATCACTCCACCCAAGACGTGTTTTGACAGAAAGTGGAATATCCCCTACAACTTTTTTCACAGCACGCACAATCTCTCCTGCAAGCACAGGATCCTTCATAAGTGAAGAACCACTGTCTGTTCCAGTAATCTTTGGAACAGGACAACCCATATTAATATCTATTCCATCTGGATGTGTTTTTTCTATGACAATACGTACAGCTTCTGCCATAATTTCTGGATCAGCACCAAATACCTGTTGCACAATGGGACGTTCATCTTCATGAAAATCTATCATCTTTAAAGTTTTTTTACTATCACGAACAATGGCCTCACTTGAAACCATTTCGTGAAAAACAACATCCACTCCCCCAATTTTTTTTACAATACGACAATATGGCGAGTCTGTCATATCTGCCATAGGAGCAAGTACCATGATTGGACTTCTGTTTGTATTGTGTATAAATTCTTTCCACATAAAAAGAACCCTGTACCAGGTACAGGGTAAGATATTTTATCCAAATGATTGTTCATCATCATCCACCAATCCCGCATCTGTCATATATTTTTTTCTTCTTTGTTCTGCCTCTTCTTTTTTCTTTACAATTTCCATTTCATCATCAACATCCATCATTGGTAAACTGGATGGAGGTTCGGCACGCTTTGATTCTGTCTTTTGTACCATTGGAGTCTTTACATAGGACATTGGGAAATGCCAAATAGTAGCTAATTCTTCAATGTTCAGCACATAAGCAGGCAAATATTTTCCAACACTTCTTCCTGCATATGCCTTGAGCATCATATTTCTTTTCTTATTTTTATTCTTCTCCGCAAAAAAATAACTTGCACCTGTAGAAAACGTTGGAATAAGTGAATTGGAACTTGGAATATTAAACTGTGAAATAGCTCCAATCAATGCATTTACTCCACGATTTGGATGAAATACTTCTTTTTTTCCAATATACATGGCACGTATTTTTGTTTTGTACCCCATCTTGCGAATTTTTTCTTCCATATTCTCCACAAGCTTTGCCTGTCCAGGAGTAATTTGTTGTCTTTTCTCAACTGGTTTTTCTGGTTTTCCAGGTTCTGCCGCTGTACGATTCAAAATTTGGTCCAAGGCACCAGATACAATTAATTTTGGATGTTCAGAAACATCAGCAAGGATACTACTCTTTTTCTTTGGAGCTTCACCAGCAAATACACTCTGAATTTTTTCTATACTTTCTTTTTTCCATGAGCTATCTGATACTGGCTGAACAACTACCTGAAACCACATTTGCTCCCCTGCACCAATACGACTAAAACTTTCCAAAAATGCACTCATTGGATCCTTCAACTGAGTATCTTTGGAAATAGTATGAACAAATTCATCATACGTACGAAGTGGAAAAGCATGGTGTTCTACCAAACCAAATTCTGCTCCCCACAAATTATGTGTTTCATTTGGAAATGCAAGAGGGACAGAAGAAGTATAATCTTCAATCTCTGTTATTTCTGCATCAGGATACTGTGCATATACAGAAGCTTCAATAAGATCACGAAACTCATCTCTCGTGCGAACAATAAACTGAATATAACCCTCAATACTTACCACCTCAAAACTAAAACTATTTGCTGTATATCCATGTCTATATACTGATCCAATTTCTTTTGCCTCCATGGCACTGTGAATCGTAGCAAATATTTGCTCTACTGCCTTTGGTGTTTGGATGTTCAATTGTGGAACATCTATTGCTAAATACACCCAATTCCAGGTAGCAGACAATTTCATTGATTTATATTCTGCAAGCTTGAGTAAGGCAAATCGTAACAATACAAAAAAGAAAAACAAATACCCACCTATACCATAGGCTTCCAGAATTACTGTGCTTGGATCTTGTGTGAAAAAATCAAGGATTTTTTCCAGTATGATTTCAAACATACTTCCTATACCTCAATAAGCTTGTACACAATACCGTATACAAGAAGCGTGACGATTCCTGCCCACCACCAACCAGAAACACCCATAAAATATCCTGCGTAAAAGATAATAAGGGCTAATATCACCGCAATAAATGAGATAAGATGGCGAATAAAACCTTCTGACATATATATGTTAATTTGTCTTAAAGTATTTGTATTATACCATATTTTACAAAAATTACCAGAGCCAAAAACAAAACACGGACTTTCGTCCGTGTCTTTTTTATATATTATACTTTTCCTTATTTTTTAAGCTTTTGCCACACAACAAGGAGTGGACTTGCGAGGAAGATAGAAGAATAGGTTCCAAAGAAAATACCAATAATGAGGGCAAGAGAAAAATAATGAACAGAATCTCCACCAAAGAAGAAAATCACAACTAAAACCAAAATGGTAGTAAGTGAAGTGTTCAAAGAACGCATAAATGTTTGGTTCAAACCCATATTTACAGTTTCTTCAAAATGAGCTGTACCACGCTTCATCAAATTCTCACGAATACGGTCAAACACAACGATAGTATCATTCACAGAATATCCAAGAATGGTCATGAGTGCCACCACAAATGGAATATCCACCTCAACAGCTACGAATCTTCCAAGAAGAGCAAAAACTCCCATAGTGATAAGGACATCATGTGTCAAAGCGATAACAGCAGTCACACCATATTTCCAAGATTCCACTGGTTCTGAAACATGTCGAAATGAATATGCTACATAAAGAATAATAGCCAATAAGACGATGAGTCCTGCTTTAATAGCATGTCCACGGAGTTCTGAACTCAATGATGCTCCAATGGTTTCTATTCTTTCTTCATATACTTTATTTCCAGAAACAACAGAAGTCTCCCCTTCAGTCACTTCTTCAGCCTCTTCAAAAAAATTCCCTGATGAATCAAAACCAAAACCAACGACACCTTCTTCCGCTGATGTTGCTTCAAAAGAATTTCGAAGTGCTGAAAGAACGGCTTGATGTTCTTCTTCTGAAACATAACGCATTTTGAGAATCATGCTTTTATCTTCCAAAGGTTGAACAACGATATTTCCTAAATTGAGAGGTGCGAGTGCATTTGAAACTTCAGTCGTTCCTGGGCGGGTTTCTGTAAAAGAAACCTCAATCAGTGAACCACCGGTAAAATCTATTCCCAATTTCAAGCCAAACATGGCAAGAACCACAATACTTCCAAGGACGAGAAGTCCTGATGTGATAAGTGGAATTTTTCTATATTTTATTACATTTATCATACTATTTTAATTATGTTTTTTTCCACCAAGAAACATCCAATAACATTTGTCACCAATCCATGGTTCAACAACGCGAAGGAATGTTCTTGTCACAGTAATAGCAGAAAACATGGAAACGAAAATACCGATAGTCAAAGTAATTGCAAAACCTTTCACAAAACTTGAACTAAATCCCATCAGGATAAAACTGGTAATAAGGGTAGAAAAGTTTCCATCACGAATTGACGGCCATGCACGAAGGAACCCTTCTTCTATTGAGGACTTCAAACTCTTACCTTCTTTTAATTCTTCTCTAATACGCTCAAAAATAAGGACATTCGCATCAACCGCCATACCCACAGACAAAACCATACCAGCGATACCAGACAAGGTCAGTGTGACACCAATGAGCTTAAAAATAGAAAGTGTTAAAGTAATATAGAGGATCAGTGCTATCGCAGAAAGGAAACCTGGAAGTCTATAATAAATAAACATGAAAATCATGACCGCAATCACCGCAATTATTCCAGCATACAAACTTTTTGCAAGAGATTCTTCTCCAAGAGTTGCTCCAATAGATTGTTGTGAAATAAGTTCAACAGGAACTGGAAGTGCACCAGCATTTAATCTTTGGGAAAGAAGTCTTGCTTCTTGCATGGTGAAATTTCCAGTAATAACCGCTTCACCACTGGTAATAACCTGATTTACATTTGGAACTTTGATTGGTTCTCCATCAAGAAAAATAGCAACCGGTTTTTGTAAATTTCTTTCAGTAATATTTTTGAAGAGTTCAGCACCTTCTGAATCAAACTTTAATGATACTTGAAATTGACTTGTTTGTTGATCAGTCACGACTTCTGTTTTTTCCAATTGTTTTCCAGAAAGTCCTGTTGGAATCCATTGTTCAAGTGCTGGGATAATATCAGTTTCCGCAGTCTTACGAACAAAAATTCTCCACAATTCATATTCCTTTGGTGAAGATTCTCCTGTCTTGTATATAATATGGTAACCAAATTGTGTTTCAACTGGTCCAATAAT
>JAZDMW010000022.1:0-25165 GCA_043800545.1 Candidatus Magasanikiibacteriota bacterium
ACCAGAGGCTCGTATTGCAAATATTGTTTTTATGGGACAAGGGGAACCTTTGCTCAATTACGAGAATATTAAAAAAGCAATACTCATTTTGTTAGAAAATACAGATATTGGGGAAACACATATTGTTCTCTCTACTGTTGGTATTATCCCAGGAATGAAAAAAATACTGGAAGATACAGATTTTCCTCCAATTCGTGTTGCACTGTCACTTCATAGTGCTGTTTTCGAAACCAGACAAAAACTCATACCATCTCATCAGGAAGATTTTTTCCAATTTCTTATTGATTGGGGAGAATTGTATCATGAAAAATTTCCAAGTAAGCCTCATTTTATTGGAATAGAATATATTATGATACAGGGAATAAATGATGATGAAAAACATCTAAAAGCACTCATAAAACTTATTTCAAAATTAGGAACCGTTCGTGTGAATCTCATACCATATAATAGTACATGTGACGATATATTCACAGGATCATCAATGAACACTTTGAATCACTGGCAAGAGAGGCTCATGGATTCTGGATTCATTTGTACTATACGGAAATCTCAAGGACAAGATATTGCAGCCGCATGTGGGCAACTCGCATTAAAGACAGGAAAATAAATCCTGTTTTTTTATTGAGAAAAATTATTCGGTCATGGTATAATATGTCTAGATTTTTTAATACAAAAATATGAAACCATTTCCAAAACCAATATCACTGAAAAAACTAATAGGACCGAGTTTTATTATCCTTGCCCTCGGCCTTGGATCCGGTGAAGTGATTCTCTGGCCATACATGGCCTCAAACTATGGTTTGGGAATCGCCTGGGGAGCACTCCTTGGTATTACATTTCAGTATTTCATGAACATGGAAATAGAAAGATATGCTCTCATAAAAGGAGAAAGTGTTTTTGTTGGGCTTCATAAAATTTTTAAGTATGGGGTGTATTGGTTTATCCTTTCTACTTTTCTTGGTTTTGGTCTCCCTGGAATTATTGCAGCGTCAGCACAGATTTTTTCTTCAGTACTCGGAATAGAGAATTTCAAATCGGTTGCAATACTTTTTTTACTTCTCATTGGTGTTATTCTGAGCTCTGGGAAAACAGTCTATGGAATGATGGAACATATTACCAAAACAATTATCCTTTTCGGAGTACCTTTTGTTTTTGTGTTAGCCGTTATCTTGGCTGGAAAAGCAGATTGGGGAATGCTTCTCCAGGGTATGATCGGAAAGGGACAAGGCTTTTGGTTTCTCCCTCAGGGAATTAGTATTGCGACGTTCCTTGCTGCTTTTGCATATTCTGGAGCTGGAGGGAATCTGAACCTTACCCAATCCATATATATAAAAGAAAAAGGATATGGCATGGGAAAGTATTCTCAGAAAATTGCTGGACTTTTTGCAGAACATGATGGACAAAAGATAAAACTCTCTGGAGAAAAATTTGAGATGAATACAGAGAATAAAGAAAATTTTAGAGGATGGTGGAGAAAAGTGAGTATAGAACATCTTATTGTATTTTGGTTTATCAGTCTTTTGTCCATGATGATGCTTATGCTTTTATCATACGCAACAACGTATGGACATCCAGGCAATGCAGAAGGTATAAATTTTGTCATTCGTGAAGGAGCAATTATAGGAGAACAATTTTTTCCAATCATTGGTACACTCTTCCTTGTGGTTGTCTCAATTATGCTTTTCCAAACACAGCTTGGGGTCATGGATTCTACTTCACGCATTATGGCAGAGAATTTTGCCTTGAAAAGATTAGAAAAAAAAGGAAGAACAACCGTTGACCTCAGTAAAATATATTTTGCATTTGTATGGGCACAAATTGCATTTGGTATTATTCTATTTCTCTTTAATTTTTATGAACCAAAAACTCTTATTGTTCTCGGTGCAGTGATTAATGCATTTGCAATGTTCGTACATGTAGGATTAGTGTTCTGGCTAAACCATAAAGAATTACCAAAAGAATTTCGTCCAAGATTATGGAGGAAAATTATTATGGGTATAATATTTCTTTTCTTTGGGTTTTTTAGCGTTCTCGTACTTTTAGACAAATTGAAATTGTTCTAACAGAAAACCGCTCTAGGGAGCGGCTTTAGGGTGGTTGGTGGGATCTTTGGAAGGACGCAATGTCATCCATGGTACCCAATGCCTTCCAACTCATGAAAGGCGAGGCAAGAGCATAAAGAGCAATGAGAATACTGAGCATGACCCAGAAAACCCTCATAGGAGGAATTTTTGGAGGTGGGGAGGTATTCTTCGGGGGAGTGGAGAAAAAAGCAATGAGTTTGCCCAAGTCAAACATGGAAGTTTCCCTTCTTCTTGTGTAGGATGTGTTGTTTATACCACGTGGAAGGGGATTTGTAAAATAAAAAAACACCGATATGGTGTTTTTTTATCCTCAATCATTTTTACGAAGTAAAAAGGATAATTGGGAGGAGGTGAGAATATGGTATTCTGCACCTCCGGTAGGTGGGGTCAATAGTAGAGGGGGAAGCCCTGGTGTACCCAGCGGTGGATGTCGCGCATGGCTGCCGTCCAGAACAGGTTTTGCGTCGGGCAGTACCCATCTGCATGACGGGATCCTCTGTTCACGGCCAGTCGAGGTTCATGGTGGTCTCCTACATATCGGACTCAAAGGTCCAGATGATGTCTCCACAGAACACGCAGTGGAGATTGTAGGCGCGGCGCCCGCTGCGGGTATAGGGTCCTTCGGGGCGATTGAGGTATCGGTAGTTGCAGGAACAGCAACCCTCGAAGGGCGTGCAGTCCTCGACCTTCACCGTGTCCCGCCGATAGAGGGAGGTAGCATCTAGAACCAGATGCCCCTCCTCCTTCAGACGTTTGTACTCGGGTCCTGCCCAGGGGGGCCGGGGCTCATCCTCTGGATTCAGCCAGAAGCAGTTGAACCCCCTCTGCCAGCCGTTCATGCGGTCCACATCACTGAATGCCACATGCGGGAGTCTACCCCACGGATCAGGCTTGGACAGTTCCTCCCAGAAAATGCGGACTACGCCACAGAGGACGCCCAACAAAGATGGGGTGGGTATGATTCTCAATCCTGGTTCCTTTCCGGTGGGGTAGAGAAAAAAACAATGAATTTCCCCAAATCAAACATGGATTCCTCCGTATCTTGGTTGTGGATGTGTTGTTTATATCATATTTTGTGGGTTTTATCAAGTGTATTCGGTGGATATTTATGTTCCTGAACACATAATTTATTCGCAGAATTAGAGAAAAGAGTGGATTTGTTGTATACTAAAAGTGTTAATAATTTACACATATGAAAAAAAATATACCTATCCGTATAAAAGTATTATCTGTTGGAGGCCGTGGGGCGAATATATTAGAAAGACTGGGATTTTTAGAAAAAAAAGGAGTAGATCGTGTTGGAGTTGGAATTGAGAGTAAAGTATTTAATCGTCTTGATATAAAAAAGAAGATTGTTTTGAGGAAAGAAGAGGGGTTGGAAAGCTCTGGGAATAAAGAAATGCGTTTAGGAGATATACTTGAAGAGAAAAAGCAGGATATTATTGCCACGTTACGTGATACGGACGCTTTATTTCTTATTGGGAATTTAGCAAATACCACAACACATTTACAAGTTGCTATGATTGCACAAATAGCAAAAGAACTTGGTATTCTTACTTTTTTTGTTGGTGCAACACCTTTTCTATTTGAAGGAAAGAAAAAAATACTTCATGCAAAAGAGAATGCAGAATATTTAGAAAAATATGTTGATGCTGTACTTCTTCTTGATAGTGATAAGGTGAATATACAAAATATACTTGCATTTGAAGCAATGACAAAGATTGATACCTTGGTCGGGAATATAATTTCTGCTGTGGTAGAATTAGTCCAGAAGTTTGGTATTGTCAATGTAGATTTTGCAGATTTGAAAACAACGATACAAGATGCAGGAGAAGTATTTTTTAACGAGGTTACTCTTTCTAAAGAAAATTTAGACACACTCAATACAGAACTTTTTGAAAAAAATACTTTATTTCAGAAGAAAAAGAAACTTCAAAAAATATTGTATGTAATATATGGAGGAACTGACCTCCTCATGGAAGAGGTTCAAATGATTGGAGAAAAACTTCAAGAACAATTTGATAAACAATCGAGAATAATTTTTGGAGTAGTGAATGATGAAAAGATGAAAAATGATTTGAGGGTTGTTATGATTGGAGCATAAAAAAGTATATAAATAAAAAAACACCAATACGGTGTTTTTTTGTTAGAGTATATTTTCTAGTATATCAAGGTCTCCAAATTCTGGTATTTGATCAAAGGTAAAAAATTGGAGTGCATTGTGTTTTTCTGGTTCATTGTTATTCAGTTCATCTTCATTTCGTACGGTTACTTTGTAGTATATTCCAAGCCAATGATCATCTCCAATTATTATTTTTTTTGTAGTAAATAGTATGAGTTCACTAACCGTAAGATTCGTCTCTTCTTTTATTTCTCGTCGTAAACAAAATTCTATATCTTCGTTAAATTCCAATGTGCCACCAGGGAATAGCCATTTTCCCGGAGCGATTTTTTGTCTTTCATTTTTTTTAATAAGAAGAACGGAATCTTTTTTATTATTCAAAATAATTCCACGCGTAAATATTTTGAATTGCATAGTCTAAATAATTATTTTGAAGATGTACCTTCCTATAACAAACACGTTCCTGTCATGTCTGTTGGGGGAGTAATGCCAATGGTTTTGAGAAGAGTTGGGGCAACATCAGAGAGGATTCCGACTGGTGTGAGTGTGGAAATATCATTCGAGAAAATATCTGGATTTTTTTGTCCTGCAAGGTGGTTTGCAACAATAACAAATGGGACAGGATATGAGTTATGTTCTTTGTCTACTTCACCAGTTGCGAGGTTCACCATTTCTTCGGCATTTCCATGATCAGCAACAATGAAACACATACCACCTTTTTTTACAATTTCAGGAACCAGTTTTGCAAGGCAAGCATCAGCTGTTTCAATAGATTGTTTGGCAGCTTCAAGATTTCCAGTATGACCAACCATGTCTGCATTCGCGTAATTAATAACAATAAAATCATGAGTGTCTGTTTGGAGTGCCTTGATAGCTTCATTCGTGACTTGTACGGCAGACATGTTTGGACTTTCTGCATAGTTTGTTACTGCAGGGGAGGGAACCAAGATTCTTTCTTCACCAACAAATTTATCTTCCATTCTTCCGTTCAAGAAAAAAGTCACATGAGCGTATTTTTCTGTTTCTGCAATATGGAGTTGCTTCAAGTTGAGATCACTAAATACTTTAGCAATTGGATTTTTTACAAGTTCTGTTGGATACATAACATCTACTGGAAGATTTTTTTCGTATTCTGTAAATGTAGTAATGTATACATCCTGAAGTGGTTTTCTCTCAAATTCTTTGAAGTCTGGGAGAGAAAATGCTTGTGTCAATTGTCGTGCACGATCTGCTCTAAAGTTAAAAAAGAGAATTACATCACCATCTTCTACCGTAGCCATTGGACCTCCGTTTTCTCCAAACACAACCGGTTCAAATTTTTCATCAAATATGTTATTTGCATAGGATTCTTCGAGAGCCTTCATTGGATCCGTATGCATTTTTTCTGCATGTCCGTTTACAATTGCATTGTATGCTTTTCCAGTTCTATTCCAATTGGTATTTCTATCCATTCCAAAGAAACGTCCAGAAAGAGAAGCTATTTTTGGATCCTTCGCATATTTATACAAGAGTTCAAGAAATTGTTTTCCACTATTTTTTGCACTGTCGCGTCCATCAAGGAATCCATGAATATATGTTTTGTCCCAAATATTTGTTTGTTTTGCAAAAGTAATCAAGGCTTCAAGGTGTTCTTGTGAAGCATGGACACCACCATTTCCAAGAAGTCCAACAATATGAAGTTTTGCATTTTTTTGACTGAGTTTTTCTAATACTTTTTGGAGTTGTGGGAGTTTAAAAAACTCACCAGTAGAAACAGCACGGTTAATACGTGGAAGACTCTGGTACATAAGAATACCAGAACCAATCGTTAAGTGTCCTACTTCAGAATTTCCAACCTCAGTTTCTGGAAGACCAACGTTCAATCCAGAAGCTTCAAGAAGCATGGTAGGGTATTGTTGTACAAGAGCATCAAAAAAAGGAGTATTTGCAGTCCAGACAGCATTTGTTTCATTTGGTGGTGCAATTCCGTATCCATCGAGGATTATGAGTGCGGTCGGTCGGTAATTAAATGACATACATTAAAAATTTAGTATACAAAAATGACGTACTCCACGTATTTGCAAAATGGAGCCCCTATCTTCCAAGTTCGGTCGTAAATATTTTATTCAGTTTGGCTTCAATTTCTTCAAGGCCAGTGATAAACTGATGTTTTTTGTACTCATCAGTTTCTTTTTCTAATCGTACAACATGCATGTTGTAGTCATAGATAATATCTGTGACGAGAGGCAAGAGTCTTGCCTTCATGTCCGGGTCAACAATTTCGTACTTTTGGAAAAAGTGTTCAATTGTTTTTTGCTCAAAGGCAGACATGTATTTGGGGTTAAGAATTATTTATCTGTATTATACCAGGGGGGAGTGGCCTCGTCAAAAACAAAAAACCACCAGAGTATGGTGATTTTTTATTCCTCAATCATTTCTACAAAGTAAAAAGGATAGTTGGGAGGAGGTGAGAGTGTGGTATTCTTCACCTCCGATAGGTGGAAATCAGTAGCAGAAGCGGAAGCCGGAGTGCTCGCGTCCGTGGATGCTACGCATCGCGACCGTCCAGAAGAGGTTCAAGACTGGACAGTGCCCGTCCCCGAACCGAGAGCCCTTCCCGTAGGCCATCACCTCGGTGATGGCAGTGTGCCAGGTGCCCTCGAAGAAGTACTTCCTGAGGACATTCTCGTCGCTCAGGTTGGGGGCTGCGCGCATGGCGTACTCGAGCTTGTTCGTCTCGTAGTCGAGGTTGAACTTCTCGAGGGTGCGCTCGCGCCCCATGTCCGTAACCACTGCCCAGCCCACGCAGGTGCGCAGGTCAGGGGCAGTGGTGAAGCGGACACCTCCGTCGGAGTCGACGTAGCCGATCTCCTCATCGTTGAGGAGGATCGGAGTTTTCCGCTGTTCCTGCGGACGGCACATCTCCGAGAGCATGTGCGTCTTGCCGTCGGGGGTGGTCACCTCCAGGTCCTCGAGCTGGAACAGGCTGAGGTTCACCTTGGTCAGCTCGATCCCGAGCTTGGCCTGCTCCTCCATGAGAGGCGTCATCTGGGCGCGAAGACCCTTGACACGGTAGGTGTCCCAGGTTTCGCTCCAGCTCATGCCCTGCAGGCGCTCGAGGGCCTTTCGCTCCTCGGTGATCTCCTTGTTGATGGCCTGAATCTGGCCGTTGAGGGTCTCCATGCGGGTGTTGAGCTCTTCGTTATGGGACATTCGGAGTCTCCTTGTCTTCTACCAATTGTAACGTCCCTAAGCACTACCATAGTGCCAATAGAACAAAATAGTATAGCATAAAAAATGGGCTTTGTCAAGGGTTATGGGCGAATATTTTAAATAATTTGTCTAATTTTAGATGAATATTAATACACAAGGTGATTATCCACAGATATATTGTAGATAATAGTATGAAGGGTATAATCTATACATAAGTTATTAATTGTTTTTTACTCCAGAATCTTGAGAATTCGGAGGTTTGGAAAATACATAAAAATATGAAGGACCCAAAAAGTAATTTACAATTTATTTCTGATGATCAAAGAAGAAAAAGTATACAAGAAATCCAAACTTTTTTTGCAGAAGAAAGAGATGAAGAAATTGGAGTTATTGCAGCTGAAGAAATACTGGATTTTTTCCTTGAAGGAATTGGAAAGGGAATATATAATTCTGGGGTAGAAAATGCACGGAAGTTTGTGAAGGAGCATTGTGATGATATGACGTATACTCTCGGGGATTTGCTGAGAAAGTAAAGAAAAAAGAGTCCATTAGGACTCTTTTGTTATATTCTGTAATGCTTCGGAGATAAGTTCTTTTTCTGGAAGTGTTTTTGCAATGGTATCTATGTCTATAAAGTTTGCACGGGTTTCTGGAAAACGTGGAGTGAAGAGTGTGCAACAGTCATCATGAGGAAGAATGGAAATCTGTGCTGTCCCAATTTCTTCTGCCTTGTGTATAATTTCGTTTTTATCAAATCCTACAAGCGGACGAAGAATAATTTTTTTCACAGCAGCGCTCACAGCAGTCATGTTCTCTATAGTCTGACTCGCTACTTGTCCCAGGGAATCACCGGTCACTAATGCTTTTGCTTTTTCTCTATTAGAAATTTTTTCTGCAATTGCAAGCATGAAGCGTCTATAAAAAATAATTCTGTATTTTTCTGGAACAGCAAGCATTATTTTCTTTTGCACTTGTCCAAATGCACAAACAAATAATTTCATGCGAGGATTGTATGCTTTCAGTATATTGTGAATTTCTCGGACTTTTTCTGTGGATGCAGGAGAGGTAAATGGTTCTGCATGGAAATGTACAAGACGGATACTGAGTCCACGTTTCATGGCATAGTAAGCAGCAACCGGGGAGTCAAAACCTCCAGAGATGAGCACGATGGCTTTTCCAGAACATCCGAGTGGAAGTCCACCAGGTCCTTGAATTTTTTCTGTATAAATAAAAGCCTTATTATCTACAATTTCAATAAACACAGTAATATCTGGGGTATGCAAATCCACTGCTTTCCCAAGTTCTTCATAAATTTTTCCTCCAACACGCACAGAAACTTCTTGTGAGTGAAGTGGAAAGTGTTTTTGTGGACGTTTTGTAGTAATGCGGAAGGTGTTAAAAGTATTTTCTCTTTTTTTGAGTTCATCAAATGCAGCTGTTTCAATGGCTTCAATCGTTTGTTCTACTTCAAAACCAAAAGAAAAGTAAGCAATACCAAAAGTATGGGTGAGAATATGTATCCATATTTGTTTTTGTTCTTCGGTCAATTCTGTGAGATCAATACGAATCCTCCCATACATACGCATAACCCTTCCAATTCTTTGCACATGGTTATGTCGCATCTTTTGTTGTATGTCTTTTATGAGGGTATCTTCGAAGAACCTTTTGTTTCCACTTTTGAGAGCAATTTCATCATAGTGGATAATAATTCTGTGTTGCATACTTTTGTAATATATCTGCAGAGTGTAGCAGGATTTTTTGCTTGTGTCAATGTTTTTTACTTTACGGTATAAAGTGTTTGTTGGTATACTACCAGTATATTCGTAATTATCTTCTATGACAAAAAAGAAAAAAATATATAAATCGAGTGGGAAGCTCGTGCCATATTCTGAAGAAAAAGTAAGACGTTCACTTCTCCGTTCTGGAGCTGATCGTGATCTCGCAAATGCTATAGCTCAAAAAGTCACAGCAGAAATTCGGGAGGGAGACACCACCCGTGATGTGTTTAAAAAGGCATATGCAATGTTACGCGGACAAAAGCAACGTGGTGTTGCTGCGAGATACAATTTGAAGCAAGCTATTTTGGATTTAGGACCAACAGGTTTTCCTTTTGAGCGTTTTATTGGTGAGCTTTTTAAAAGAAAAGGATTTACCGTTCATGTGAGTCAAAAAGTTCATGGAGCTTGTGGAGTAAATCACGAAGTGGATGTAATTGTGGAAAATGAAGAAAAAGTTCGTTATATAGAATGCAAATTTAGGAATGTTCTTGGAGCTCAGGTGGATGTTAAAGTTCCTTTGTATATTCATTCACGATTTGAGGATATTGAAGCAAATACAGAGAATCATGAAAAAAGAAAACAAGAACCATGGATTATTACTAACAGTATCTTTAGTGTTGATGCCATAAAATATGCAGAGTGCATGAATATGAAAATCATTGGTTGGAGATATCCTCATGATTTTGGTTTGGAGCATCTAGTAGAGGATGCTAAGCTTCATCCAATTACATGTCTTTCCAATCTTACAAAAACACAAAAACAAGAGCTTCTGCAAAAGGGGATTGTCATTTGCTCTGATCTTTACTCCCATGAACAATTTTTAAAGAATCTTGGCGTAAATGTACATGCGCTTTTTAAAGAATTACAGGATCTGTATAAAGAAGAATAACATGGAAAATTGTGTCATACCGTATAAAATAAAAAGAAGTGCAAGAATAAAAAGAATTCGGATTGTTGTGGACAATGGAGAATATGTGACGATTAAAGCGAGTCTCAATGCAAATCTTTCTGGAATAGAAAAGTTTTTGGAAAAAGAAAAAGAATGGATATCACTCCAATTACAAAAATTTAAGCGAGAAAAGATTTCACTCACAAGTGGAAATGAAACGTATCATGGGTATCGTCTTCGAGCTCATCAATTGGTACGGGACAGACTTCGTGTCTGGAATGTGCAATATGGGTATACATATAATACAATTCGTATTAAAGACACGGGAACTCGTTGGGGAAGTTGTAGTTCACAAAAAAATTTGAATTTCAATTATCGTATTTACTTTTTACCAGAGCATCTTCAGGACTATATTATTGTCCATGAATTGTGCCATCTGGAAGAGATGAATCACTCGTTCCATTTTTGGAATTTGGTAAAAAAGACGGTTCCAGATTACAGAAAAAGGAAACATGAACTCAAAAAATATAGTTTGTAGTTCAGTGGTCAAAATGTGGAAAACTCCATTATTTCTCTCAACGGACATCATTTGTTTTGGCCATCTAAAGATGGTATTATAGAGGTACAAATACGTTATTATGGTACCTGTACTTGATACAAAAGATAATCAGACACCAGAGCAGATTGTAAAACAGCTGTTTGATCATACATTGGGCTGTTTTTTAGTTACTGACGAGGATTCTAACGTCCTTTATGCGAATAAGGCTCTGGAATACAGGACTGGTTTTTCTGTTGCAGAAGTGGTGGGGAGTAGGCCGGGAAAATTGTGGGGGTCCCAGATGCAGAGAACATTTTATGATGAGATGTGGACCACCATAAAAAAGAATGGAAATGCTTTTACAGGTTCACTCTTGAACAAAAGAAAAGACAGTGAAACCTTTCAGGACTTTTTACAAATTGCTCCGATTGTAGACAAAAAAACAGGGGAGAAACATTTTCTTCATGTTCATCCGGATAAAAGCCGTGAGGAATATATTTTTCAATTCCAAAGAGATTTCCTCCAATTCATGAATCAACCAGATGTCAGTTCAACACGATTTATGCAATGGCTTCTTCCTTGGATTATGAGTGGAAGCATGCGTACCATTAATACCAATGAAATTATAGATATTACCAGAAAAATGGACAAAACGCTTTTTTCCTTTTTGGAAGATATTTTTGTCTCTCCAACGAAATTGCATTTCCATAGTCGTGAGGATGATCAAAAACTCATTGTAAAGGCACAAGAGAATCCTTTGTATTTTGATCAGATATATAAGAAGTATCATGAGCCTATTTCTCAGTACTTTTATTTTCGGACAGGAGAAAATGTCCAGATTGCTGAAGATCTTACACAGGAGACCTTCTATAGGGCTCTCCAGTACTTGGAAGTGTTCCAGCCGATGAATGCATCATATCTTACATATCTCATGCGTATAGCGCATAATTTGCTTGTAAACTACTATCGCAGAATACAGACACTCCCATTGGAGGGTTTTGAGAATACATTTCTTGTCACTCCAAAAGAAGAGAAAGAAGATCTCTGGATGATGGAGCTTGTCTGGAAAGTGGCGGCAACTCTCCAAGAGAATGAACAAAAGGTTCTTCATATGAAATATAAAGATGAATTGTCTGTAAAAGAAATTGCAGATTTGCTTGGAAAAACAGAAAATGCTGTAAAACTCCACCTTTCTCGTGGAAGAAAAAATTTGAGGAAAAGGCTGGAGATATAACCATGACACCTTTTTTCTTCTCATGTGTTTATATATATACCGAAGCAGAAAGTTTCATTCATAATACCATCTAAAAAAGTCATGTATGCCGGTAACTAAAATTCTAAAAAGAAGTGGTGATATTGTAGATTTTGATCCAACGAAGATAGAAAAAGCGGTTTATGCAGCCCTCAAAAATGTTGGAAGAGATGATAAAACAATTGCGTATACCATTACCAAAGATGTGGTTATGGGGATAAATGAATTGTATCCTGAAGAAATTCCAACAGTTGAACAAGTACAGGATCTCGTTGAGGATCTTTTGATTCACTATGATTATGCTGATGTTGCGAAGCATTATATACTCTATCGAGCGACTCGTACGCAAGCTCGTGAACAAAAGCATGTTGCGGTTGAAGTAGAAAAAACAATTGAAGAATATTTGAACCAACTGGATTGGAGAGTCAATGAAAATGCAAATCAGGGATATTCTCTTGGAGGCATGATTTTGAACACTGCAGGAAAGATTACAGCAAATTATTGGTTAAGCCATATTTATCCACCTTCTGTTGGTGATGCTCACAGAAATGGAGATTTCCATATTCACGATTTGTCCATGTTTTCTGGATATTGTGCAGGATGGAGTCTTCGTCAATTGCTTGAGGAAGGATTCAATGGTGTTCCAAACAAAACAGAATCAGGAGCGCCAAAACACCTCAGTTCTGCAGTTGCACAAATGGTAAACTTTTTAGGAACGCTCCAAAATGAATGGGCAGGGGCACAGGCATTTTCCAGTTTGGATACATACCTCGCACCGTTCATTAAAAAGTACGAATTACAAATTCGTGAGGATATACAAAAAAATAAAATACAATTTCCAAGTGATGAGGTCATGGAAGAATATATTGCCAAGGATGTGTATGAATATGCATATCAGAACATGCAATCATTTATTTTCAATTTGAACATTCCTTCACGATGGGGAACACAAACACCATTTACAAATGTTACCTTGGATTGGACAGTACCAGCAGATCTGAAAGATAAACGATTATTACTTGGCGGAGAATTGTTTCCATATACATTTGGTGAACTCCAAAAGGAAATGAAAATTATTAATCGTGCGTTTATTGAAGTCATGATTAAAGGAGATTCCAAAGGACGTACATTTACCTTTCCAATTCCAACATACAATATTACCAAGGATTTCGATTGGGAAGATCCAGAGAATTTGCCACTTTTTGAAATGACTGCAAAATATGGTACGCCATATTTCCAGAATTTCATGAATTCGGATTTGAACCCAAGCGATGTTCGCTCTATGTGTTGTCGTCTTCAATTGGATTTGAAGGAACTCAGAACTCGTGGTGGTGGACTCTTTGGCTCAGCAGAAATGACAGGATCCATTGGCGTCGTGACCATTAATCTTCCTCGTATTGGATATTTGAACAAAGGAAACAAAGAGAAATTCATGGAACGCCTGAACTATCTCATGGAACTTGCCATGACTTCACTTGAAATTAAGAGAAAAGAAATACAAAAATGGACAGACAGAGGATTATTCCCATTCACCAAAAGATATCTTGGTCATTTGAATAATCATTTTTCTACGATTGGTATTAACGGAATGAATGAAGCAATTCGCAATTTCACTCATGATAAAGAAAATATTACTACACCATGGGGACAAGAATTTGCAAAAGAAGTTTTGGATAATATGCGTGGAGTGATGAAACGGTATCAAGAAGAAACAGGAAATCTTTACAATCTTGAAGCCACCCCAGCAGAAGGAACCACAACTCGTTTTGCAAAAGAAGATAGAAAACGTTTTGAGGATATGATCCAGGCAGGAACAGATGATGCCCCATATTATACAAACTCAACACAGATTCCAGTAGAATTTGGAGATGATCTTTTTGAGGCTTTGGATCTCCAGGATGAACTCCAAACAAAATATACCGGAGGAACCGTGTTCCACTGTTATATGAGTGAGCGTATTAGTAGTGCAGAATCTTGCAGAAATCTTGTTCGAAAAATTCTTTCACGATACCGCATGCCATACATTACCATTTCCCCAACATTCTCTATTTGTCCAAAACATGGATATTTGGAAGGAGAATTTGATTACTGTCCAAAATGTGATGCAGAATTGGGAATCCCAGTCGGAGATCGTTTCGATAACGACACACGCTTCAAATATGTAAGCGTAAGTGCACAAAGAAAAAAACAATAAATGAATTATAATTTTATTAACCTTAATGTCATTACCACTATGACTGCAGCACAACCATGCCAAAGCACAAATCGCACAAAATGCGAAGTGTGGACCCGTGTGATGGGATACCATCGCCCTGTAAATCACTATAATATAGGGAAAAAGTCTGAGTTTTATTCAAGGACATTTTTTAAGGAATGTATTGCATCCAATAAGGCATTCGTTGAACAGTTTTCAGGAAGTGTTGCGTAATAAATAAAAGAAGCGAAGAATATAATTCGGGATGCTTGCCGGAATTATATAAAAGGCCGTGGAAATTCTACGGCCTTTCTTAAACAAAAAATAAGATTATGCTCATCAGTGGTGTACAAAAATTTAGTATTTTGGATTATCCAGAAAAAACAAGTTGTATTGTATTTACTCCAGGATGTAATTTCCGTTGCGGATTTTGTCATAATCCAGAATTTGTGTTACCAGAAGAAATAGAAAAAGTACAATCCAGTTTTTTTCATGAAGAACCTTTTTTTAATTTTCTCACAACAAGAAAAAATAGATTGGATGGAGTGGTTATCACAGGAGGAGAACCAACACTCCAAAAAGATTTGCTTTCTTTTATGGAAAAAGTAAAAGAAATGGGATTTCTTGTAAAATTGGATAGTAATGGAAATAGAGCAGATATATTGCAAGAAGCCATAGAAAAGAAATTCGTAGACTATATTGCGATGGATATTAAAAGTAGTTTGAGTGAATACAAAAATGTTGTTGGTGGGGGAGTGAATATAGAAGAAATACAGAAAAGTATAGATTTATTGAAACAGGGGTTAGTGGATTATGAATTTCGTTCCACTCTATTGCCAAAATTCCACACAGAACCCGTACTCGCAGATATGCGGAAACTCATCTCTGGTTGTAAAAGATATTACCTCCAAAATTTTCTTCCAGAAATTACTTTGGAAAAAAGCTTCCAAAATGAATGTTCATTTCCACCACAAGAAATGGAAGACATTGCAGAATTTTTTAGAAAAGAAATTCCTTTTGTAAAAGTAAGAAAATAATAACAGCCCCATGGGAAGGGGCTGTACGACAGGCGGGGTGATAATTAGCGGTAGGTATTGCGCCTGAATCTGTGCGACGGACATGTCCGTAGTCTTTGGGACAAGCATGTCGGATTAAAAAAGAAGAAGCCCCATCTTACGATAGGACCCGTGTGGGGCGAGTTTATGCGGGGAGAGGGGGGAATTTGACGCCGGAGATTCTGATCGTGAGGAAGTAATGTTTTTTCCAGAAACCTTTCACATGCATGCTAACCGTGATACGGGCATCTTCGCCAAAAGTGTGGAAGATTTCATCAAAGGGTATGACGACAATGGGGTATTGTTTGAATTCACCAGGGATGACCTGGATTTCAACAATCCCATCTGCGTGCGGTGTTTCTCCGGTTACAAAACTTCGGGTCCCGAAAATTCTTGTCACGGCGTTACTAAAGATGTACATGTTGTATGCCTCCAGTTCTTTCGCTGTTGGATATCCTGAATTATATCTATTTTTGCAAAAAAGTCAAGATTCCCTTAAAAAAGAAAAAAGTCCTACAGGTGGGGAAGTAGGACTTTGATCAGCCGGAGGGATAGCGTTCGAACAGGATGGCGTTGGCGGCGCGGTGCTCCACCGGGGTGGGGCATCCGGTGAGGAACGGTTTGTTCGTGGTGATGGTGACGAGAGACTTCCCATCGGGGGTAGGATCTTGGGAGATAGTGCATTCTGTAAGACACAGATGCCACTTGAGGGTCTGCAAATCCGTATCAGGATTTGCAAGAGCCTCCGGAAGAGTGAATTGGATGATGTCTGCATCCACCTTGATTTCCCCTGCTCCTGGGAGCAGGTATTGAATGACGATCGCCCAATGGTTCTTCATGGGACTCCTTTGTTGTGGTTTATTGGACGCCTCTATTCTATCTTTTTTGAGAGGGGAAGTCAATGTATAGGCTCATTGATTAAATACATAAAATACGGTAGGATACGTATACTATGAATGAAATAGAACAAATAAAAGAAAAAATAGATATAGCAGATTTGATTGCTGAATATGCACAGTTAAAGCCCTCTGGAACCCAGTTGAAGGCTTGTTGTCCATTTCATCATGAGAAGACGGCATCCTTTATGGTAAGTCGTGAGAGACAGCGCTACCATTGTTTTGGTTGTGGTGAGGATGGAGATATTTTTACATTTATACAAAAAATAGAGGGAATGGAATTTATTGAGTCTTTGAAGCATTTAGCACAAAAGGCAGGTGTTGTGTTAGAGCAAAAAAAAGATGATTTTAATAAAAGTGAAAAAATTCGTATCAAGGAAATTAATTTGGAAGCTGCACGTTTTTACCATAATTTTTTGTTAAAAATGGAAAGCTCCAAAGTTGCAATGGAATATTTACAAAAAAGAGGATTAAAAATGGAAACAATTACTCTCTGGCAAATTGGATTTATTTCTGAGCAATGGGATCTTCTTACCAGATATTTGCTCAAAAAAGGATTTAGCATTGATGATTTGGTAAAGTCCGGACTCACAATTAAGAGGGACAATGCAAATACCAAGACCATGCAAGGTTTTTATGATCGGTTTCGTGGACGAATTATGTTCCCTATACGAAATGAGCATGGAGATGTTGTTGGTTTTACTGGACGAGTACTCGTAGAGACAGAAAAAAGTGGTGGCAAGTATGTGAACACTCCACAAACTCCTGTGTACGATAAATCTCGTGTGGTGTTTGGGTTGTATAATGCAAAGAAAGAAATTCGTGAGAATGATCTTATTGTTTTGACCGAAGGACAAATGGATGTTATTGGTACTTCACAAGCTGGTATGAAAAATGTGGTTGCTTCAAGTGGTACAGCACTGACAGAAGAACATATACGATTGCTCAAAAGATATTCCAGTAATATTGCAATGGCTTTCGATATGGATGATGCCGGGATAAAGGCAGCAAAGCGTGGTATAGAAATCGCACTCGCAGAAGGAATGAATGTACATATTATCCGCATACCAGATGGAGCAGGGAAGGATCCTGATGAATGTGTGCAGAAAAATCCAGATATATGGTTTGAGGCAGTTGGGAATGCCGATGATGTCATGGTTTGGATTCTAGAAATGGCATTACGGAAAAGGGATATGAAATATCCAAAAGATAAACAAGCAGTCGTGGATGATGTCCTTCCATATATTTTGAAGATTCCATATGCTGTAGAAAGGGATCACTGGATGAAAGAGCTTGCTTCACGAGTCGGGGTAGATACTTCGGTCCTTCGTGAGGATATGAAACGTTTTGAGAAAAAAGACGTCTTTTCTCCTGTGCATGAGAAAAATGAACCAAAATTAATAAAAAAACAGGAAAAAACACGGTATGATCTTTTAATTGAGCGTTTTTTTGAGTGTCTCTTCCAATTCCCACATATATTAGAGGGAAGATGGGCTCTCCTCGGGAGAATTGACCTGGCATTATCCACAAGCCGGTATTCTTCGCTTTACAAAGCAATAAAAGCACAGTATAATAACAACAATAAGTTTGATGTGGAAGTTTTTCGTCATGAAATTGCAAATTCGGAACAATTAGCCAAATTTACAGAAGTTCTCCTCATGAAGGCAGAATTAGATTTTGCTACGTATACAGATGAAATGGTAAATAAAGAACTTGGGAATTTGGTAGAACAGATTCGTGAAGAATGGAAAGGAAAAAGGAGACGAGAATTGGAACAAGAACTCGGAGTTGCAGAAAAACAAAATGATACGGTTCGCTTGCAAGAATTGCTTGAGGAATTGCGTATTATTATGAGTTAAAGTATTTGGGTTTAATTTTTAAGTAAATATCATGCCGAGAGCAAAAACGACAACTCGGAAGACTGCTCCAAAAGCAAAAAAAACTACGAAACAAAACGTAGTATCTCGTGTTGCTAAAAAAATTAGAGCTGTGACCGCAAAACATATTGTAAAAGCGCCAGCCAAAAAAGTTATAACAAGCAACAAAAAAACAATTTCTAAACCCGTTGCAAAAAAGGTTGTTGCAACAAAAAAAATTACAATTAAGGCAAAGGTGCGCGCACCAAAGCCTGAAGAAAAAAAAGTATATAGAAAAGAACCATACATTACCCCAGAAGATGAGGCAATTTATGATTTGGTAAAAAAGGGAAGAGGCAGAGGATTCTTGACAGAAACCGAAGTTCTTCGTGTTTTTGATAGACTGGAAAACTATATTTATGTATATGAAGGTTTTTTGAACCTTCTTGATGAGAATAGTGTATCTGTTGTACAAGCAGGCGCAGGACTTCTTGGAAATAGAAGACCTGTAAGTGAGTTTCTTGCTACAGCAGAACAATCCAGTGCGAACGATGCACAACAACTTTCCATAGATTATTCGAACCTTTCACAAGACTCCATACAAATGTACCTTCGCGAAATTGGAAAGATCCCTCTTTTGTCTACAGAAGAAGAAATTTCCCTTGCAAAGAGAAAAGATAGAGGAGATAAAGCAGCAGAAAGGAAGATGATAGAAGCAAACCTTCGTTTGGTCGTATCCATTGCAAAGAAATTCGTTGGAAAACGTCTTTCTATGTTGGATTTGATACAAGAAGGAAATATTGGTCTTTTCCGTGCAGTAAAGAAATTTGATCACAGAAAAGGATATAAATTTTCTACTTATGCAACCTGGTGGATTCGTCAGGCAATCACTCGTGCTCTTGCGGATCAATCTCGTACGATTCGTATTCCAGTACACATGGTAGAAACGATTAATAGATTCACTCAAGTATCTCGTAGATTGCTCCAAGACCTTGGACGTAATCCAACTCCAGAAGAACTCGCAGCAGAAATGGGAGAAGAAGTAGAAAAAATTAATCATATTATTAAAATTTCACAAGAGACTATTTCACTCGAGACTTCAATCGGAGATGATGATGGAGATTCACCATTGTCAGACTTCATTGAAGATGTGAAGACTGTCAGTCCTTCTGCAGTCGCAGGAAGACAACTTCTCCGAGAGTACATTCAAGAGGCAATATCACAGCTCTCACCACGTGAACAAAAGATTCTTGAAATGCGTTTTGGATTGACAGATGGTGTCACCCATACCCTCGAAGAAGTAGGAAAAGAATTTGATGTGACTCGTGAGCGTATTCGTCAGATTGAGGCGAAGGCCCTTGAGAAGGTACAAACATTTGATGTGATTGATAAATTAAGAGATTATTAAAGAAAAGCACCGAAAGGCGCTTTTCTTCTGTATTGTCTGGACAGTTGTACTCTACAGTGACACTTGTAAAATTAAGTGTATAACTCTCTTGACAGAGATACGTAATTATGTTTAGATATCTGTACAAGATAAAGGAGAAAATATGATTATATTTTATATTCAAAACATAATCAAAAGGGGAAATATTATTATTTCTCTCAATTGAGTTTCTATTTATGCGCCCGGTGTGGTGTTTTTTTATATATACTATGAAATATATCTGGATACTGTTTGTTATGACTTTTTCTGTATTATTCCCTATACAGTCAGTTTTTGCTGTTGATGAAGTAATACCTATAGAAACAGATATCATAGAAGAAATCCTCCCTACAACAGAGGAAGAAGTAATTGGAGAAATACCTGTAGTCACTGAGGAGGTATCTGAACCTCTTGTTGCGGATTCTGGAGAAGCGAGTCTTGAAATGAATGCAATGAGTGGATCAGGAGAAGAGGGATTGCCTTATGATCCTACGAAGGATGCGGTATTGAGTAAATTTGCAGTGAAGGCAGATGAAGCGAGTGGAGCTTTAACGTATGACTATCCTTTGGATATTCCACAAGGGAGAAATGGGTTGCAACCAAGTATTTCTTTTCAATATAACAGTCAAAATACAAGTAATGAAAATATTCTTGGTTATGGATGGACACTTTCAGTTCCCTTTATTGAAAGAGTTAATAAAATGGGAATAGATAAACTCTATACAGAAAATTATTTTACATCTTCATTATCCGGTGAAATGGTAACTTCAACATTAAGTGATGAAATGCATGGTACCTATGTACCGAGAGTACAATCTGGAGAAAATGTTGTGTATGAATTTCATGAAGATGGATTTTGGACCATGAAGACAAAGGAGGAAATGGTGTACACATTTGGACAAACAAATGTATCAAGACAAGACAATGGAGATCACACAAAAATATATAAGTGGATGGTAGATAAAATTGAGGATCCAAATGGAAATTCAATAGATTTTACATATATAAAAGAAACAGGGCAAATATATCCTTCAAATATCACCTATACAAATGCAAATGGAATAAATGGTATATATACCATTCAGTTTGCGTATGAAAATAGAGCAGATGATTTAAAAATGTATAATAAAGGATTTGAAGTTTTTACACAAAAAAGATTGAATACAATTGAAGTTCTCGTGAACGGACAATGGAAAAAAAGATATACATTATCTTATACAGCAGGAGATAATGGGTTGAGAAGTATGCTAAATAATGTAATTGCAAGTTATTTTGACGGTACATCAGATGAGAATACAATATTTAATTATTCTAATCATGCACCAGAATGGACAGTATCGAGTTATTATGGAATTGGGGATTTTATTAATAGCCAGGGGAATACCTATTATGATACCGGGAAAAGAATAATGGATATTAATGGGGATAGTCTAAATGATGCAATTAAATCAGTATATCAACAAATTGAGGGAAGTATATACCAGGTAGAGGCAACGTGGGAGATAAATACGGGGAATGGATATACAGAAGAATGGTTAACAACAATACCAGTAGGTATAATTAAAGAATTATCAGATCATGGCGTTAGAATTTTTGATATTAATGGAGATAATTATTTAGATTTTGTTCAATCATATAGCGGGGAACAAAATATATATTTACATAATGGGGATAGTGTGAATCCTGATTGGAATTTAGTAGAAATGGATATCCCTGTAACTTTCGCACAATACTCACCATATACCAATCCCCATGTGCAAACTTTAAAAAATTACGTCATGGATGCGAATAGTGATGGTTTGGCAGATATAATTCATCCTGATAGTTTTAATCCAAACAATGGTTTTGTGTATGTGAATAGATTGGATCATTGGGAAAATGATGTTTTTACGAATTTGGATACGTTAAATACAAATATAAATCAAGACAGAAGACGGAATTTTGATATTAATGGAGATGGAATTCAGGATCAAATTTTTGCAGAATATGACAGATATCTCACTCCAAAAAGCTCCGTGTATATCGGAGATGGATATCGAGGGTGGACAGAAGTTTTATCATTGGAAAATACACTTCCTGAGTCATTTAATTTAGGGCAGTATGATTATGGTACACGATGGGGAGATGTAAACGGTGATGGTCTCACAGATTTAATTAGAAATCAACCGGAGTTAAATGTAAATGCTATACATTTGAATACTGGAAAAGGATGGACGACCTTACCAAGTGGACTATTACCAGTTTCTACAATTGGAAATTATTATGTACCAGTAGATAATGGTGTCCGTGTTGAAGATATGAATGGCGATGGCATGATAGATTTTACAGGCAGTTATGCATTAGTGGATAATCAATATACAGCAAGAGATTTTGTCAGTACAGGGATACCAGCAGATCTTCTGACAACAGTAACGAATTCAACAGCTACAGAAATTAGTATCACATACAAACCAAGTACACAATATACAAATGTTACTGGTAATTTGTTGAATCCAAATCTTCCAACCATTATTCAGACAGTAGACACAATTGATATAAATGATGGTTTGGAAAATATATCAACGGATACGTATGAGTATTCTGGTGGAAAGATGTGGTATAACAATGCATATGATAAAAAATTTGCAGGATTTGCAATTGTAAAAAAGACAGATGTTGAGGGCAATGTAAGTAAAACATATTTTCATCAAGGAGAGGACAGTTATTCAAAGATAGGGTATCCATATAAAACAGAAGTTTTGGATAATCAAGGAAATATATATCAGGTAGAAGAAACTACGTATACTGTTCAGGAAAATAATAAGAGTTATCAAATCACTCCAGATTCTGTTGTTCGCAAAACATACGATGGAAATGAGACACACAAAGATAGTGCAGAGTCATTTGTGTATGATACAACCAATGGTAATTTGCTTACACATATACAGTATGGTGAGGTTTTATCAAATGAAGATGGTACTTTTGGAGATATTGGAGAAGATAAAGTTACATCAAGTTATACCTATGCTACACCAACGGTGAATGCAAATATGACGGGACATATCGCAAGTGAGGTACAGGAGAATTATTTTGGTACAAAAGTAAAGGAAACAAAATATTTTTACGATAATCTTCCTTCTGGTCAAGTAGAAAAAGGGAATCAGACAAGGAATGAGAGTTGGATTACAGGGAATAGTTATGCTATTGAGACAAAGACATATACCAATCAGGGGTTAGTAGCGACAGAGACAGATGCCAATGGAAACGTGACAACATACATGTATGATACGTATACTCTGTATCCTGCAACCGTACGAAATGCAAAAGATCAAGTTACTTGGTACACATACAATTATATAAATGGAAAACCAATCAGTATTTTGGATCCAAATGGGAATACCTATGAGTATACCTACGATGGAAAAGGAAGAATACTCGCAGAAAAGATTCCAAATCCAGATGGAAGTGTTGGAACGGTGACAAAGACTTCATATACCTATACAGACAATGTTATTCCACGTATTGTAAAGAAAACAGATTATCTTGATGTGAATAATTTTGTAGATACGTATACATATATCAATGGTTTTGATCAACCATTACAAGAGAGAAAAGAAGGAGTAAATACGTATTTGGTGAAAGATTATACATACAACAGAAAAAGACAATTGGAAACAGAATCACTTCCTTACGAAAGTGCAGGGAGTTCAAAAACATCAGGAACACAAAATCAGAATATTCTTACGAGCTATACGTACGATGCTCTTGGAAGAAAAAAAACAATTACAAATGTTTTGGGAACTTCAATTTATATATACGACGATTGGAAAACAACACTCATAGATCCACTCAATAATACAAAGGATTTGTATTATGATGCATTTGAGAGAATTATTGGAGTAGACGAACATGAAAGTGGAAATACATTTGAAACACGTTATGAGTATAATGCAAATAATAATCTTACAAAGATTACTGATGCATATAACAATGTAAGGAATTTTATATACGATGGAGTTGAAAGAAGAATACAGGCAGAAGATCTTCATGCTGTTGGAGATACTTCTTTTGGTGTATACAATTATACGTATGATGCAAATGGAAATGTTATTGAAGAACATACTCCAAATGGAGATGTAATTTATTCTGTGTATGATGTTTTGAATCGTCCGCTTACAGAAGCAGTGAATGATATTACGGATATACAAGCAGAATATATTTACGATAATTGTACGAATGGAAAAACAAAATTGTGTGCTACTCTTACTCCCGAAGTGTATACCCAATATGCCTACGATAATAATGGAAACATTACAGAAGAGGCAAGAACCGTAGATATGGTGGAATATGAAGTAAAGGCAACTACGAGTTACGATAGACAAGGGAATATACAAAGTATTTCATATCCGGATAATACTGTGGTGAGTTATGTATATAACAATGCTGGATTGCTCAACAGTGTATTAAGGGAAAATACCAGTATTATCTCAAATATAGAATACAATCCAATGCAGATGGTAGAAAGTATTGTATATGGCAATGGTATTACAACAGTAAATACCTATGATACAAATGAATTGTATAGATTGAGAAATAAAATAACTACAAATAATGTAAATAATTTCCAAGATATCACATATACGTATGATCAAATAGGGAATATTGCCCAGATAGTGGATACATCGGATACAAATGCTTCTAAGACATCAACATTTACATATGACGATTTGTACCGTCTTACGAGTGCAACAATCACAAACAGTGCGAATAATCAGAACTACATTCAGACCTATGCATATGATGCTATAGGAAATATTACGAATAAAAGTGATCAAGGAAATTATTTGTATCAAGGCACGAACCCACATGCTGTTTCGAGTATAAATGGACAAGTTATTTCCTACGATAATAATGGAAATACTGTAAATAACGGAGAGATTACTCTTACGTGGGATTATAACAATAGATTAGTGCAAACAGAAAATATACAAGATCAAAATCAAACAGTATATGGTTATGATCATGATGGACAAAGAATATATAAAAGTTCAGTAAATGGTACGACCATCTATCCAAATAAATACCTCGAACTGAGAGACGGAAACGTGGTACAATATGTATATGCAGGAAATTCAGCAGTAGCAACAATAGAAGATAATGAGATATACTATAACCATACAGATCACCTCAGTGGATCAAATGTAGTAACAAACCAAAATGGAACAGTAAATCAAATATTAGATTATTATCCATTCGGAGGAGAAAGGATCAATGAACAAACAACAGACCATGATGAAACGAAGAAGTATACAGGATATGAAATGGATGATGAGACAAGCATGTATTATGCGAATGCAAGATATTACAATGCAAACATTGGGAGGTTTGTGAGTGTGGATCCGGTACCACTTAATCAACCAGAACAACTCATACAAGATCCACAAGCATTAAACATGTATGCATATAGTAGGAATAATCCCTTGAGGTATGTGGATCCTGATGGAAAGTTTTATATTCCGAATTATTTAAAGCAATGGGGAGGCCAAGCAAAACAAAGTATTAGTTCATCAATTAATTCTGCGTTCGTTACCACAGATAAGGTCTTTGATAGATTAGGATGGTACAATAGTTCAGTTTTGGGACAGATGATAGGTTTAGACGAATCTGCAAGGCTTTTGAGACATAGTTTACAAGATAATCCAAGTAAAATAATTTTAAATGACGACTCGTCAATCATAAAGGAAATAAAAGGGAGTAAAAATTATCAACAGTATATAGATGATCTTATTTCTGCCAATAAAGGAAAAACAGAAATAAAGTTTGATAGTAACCAAGGTTCAAATGAACTGATTTTTGATAGAAGTGCCCCAGATTTATATCTGGGATTACATAGTCTTAGGGGTG
>JAZDMW010000035.1:0-14399 GCA_043800545.1 Candidatus Magasanikiibacteriota bacterium
TATATATATCTCATAGCCTAAAAATATACATAAAATTAACACTATTGATATTATAATATATTTCATATTTATTATTTATATAATTAATTATCCTTATAATTCCATTCCCATCCCGATTCTCCGTCTGGGACATCTTCGTCCATATGTTTATCCCTTATGACCGGATTATCATTATCACCGTCAAAACTTACCCCACCTCTAGCCCCAAATACAGGAACTCCAAAATGATTTGCAAATGCTTGTGCAATACTTCCACCTTCTATGTGACTAGAAGCATTACAAGAAAACAAATATATATTTGCATATTTCCAAATATTTTGTTTTGGTAAACTAGACACCTTAATATCCTTCGTAGAATTATAGTCTGGATCATTATCACTTACAATATAGGTTTTTTTCACGTCATTTAGCGTCAACCCCGTTTCATATCCATGTCCAAAATATGCCAACAAATGTATATTTTGATTATTATTTAATGCTGAAATCCATGCATTCGTGGTACTACCATCCAATATTTGAAATTCTATTGATGTATCCTCCTGTTTTTTCTGATTGGTCCATTGATTTGCCATTGAATAAAAGAATTCACTTTGTCCCCACCTTTGTGGTCTACTCCAAATTGAAGGATTAGCACCATAAAATACTAAACCAACTTTTGCAAGATCCTTCTCATTTTTCTGAACATGTTCTTCATTCTTTTCCTGCTTGTCTTTTAAAGTGTTATCCTCTATCTCCCCCGTCGGATCCACAAACTTCAGCGGATTATTCTGTACGTATATATATCTATTTTTGGATAGGGTTTGTCCATCTTGTCCAAGGTAGGAATCCCTTTCAATGAATCTTCCTAGGTTTGGATTATAGTATCTTGCGTTATAGTAGTAGAGTTCAGATTCTTGATCTTTTTCTTGGTTCGTGAATAAAGAGTTTGTTTCTTTTGTTCCTTGGTATCCTATGGTATTACCAAATGGTTCGTATTCGTATTCTCCTATTATTTCACTATTTGTATTTGTGAGGAGTATGGTACTTCCGAGGATGTCTGTATGGATATATGTTACTTCTTGGTTTGTATTATTTATTTCTGCTATTTGGTCTATTCCGTATATATTTGTTTTTGTTGTTTGTCCATTTTGGTTTAGTTCACTGTATACTCTAAGACCGTTGTTGATGTAGTATGTTGTATCTGTATTATTTACAGTCTTTTTTATTCTATTTCCATTATTATCGTAAGCAAAGGTAAGAGTATTTTGTGAGAGTTGTGGGAGGAATGCTGGTCTACTGTTATCTGTGTAGGTTATTTGTTTGAGATTATTTTCTATATCCCAGGTATATCCTACAGTTCTCAGTGGATCATTTCCTCTTGTATATACTTCTTGTGTGATGTTTCCATTATTATTGTATATATTTACTACATTGAGTATACCATTTACAGCATAATTTGATAATTCATTGGTATTTGGAGTATATGTATATGTCGTATTATCTGCATCATATGCATAACTAGTTCTGTTTCCCCAAACATCGTAATTATATCCCTGATCCACTACATCTCCAGTATTTGCATAGTCTACAGTTTTGAGCTGATTCAGGTTGTCGTAAGTATAGCGGATGGTTCTCTCCCCTTTCTCTGTCACTTCTGTTCTGTTATTTTCTGCATCATAGTCATACTCATGACTCCATACCACTTCATTCATTGGATTGGTGATTGTTTGGAGTGTCAATCTCTGTGTTGCATCATAGGTAAAGTCGGTTACAAAACCATTTGCATAGGTAATCTTTCTTGGACTTCCATATGCATAATATACATAGGTAGCTAATCTGATACCATTTACATTCACATATACCAATTCTCCTTTTCCATCATACACATACTCTGTTGTATTAATACCATCACTCAAAGTACGCACATTATTGTTCTTCCAATAAGTACGTGTCAATGTTTTTGTTTGTTCACTTAGATCTGCAAGAGTAATATTTTCTACTGTATTTCTATTCTTGTAATCATACTCATATGTCACTGTCTGTTCTGGTACTGCTGTCAATGTTGTATTATCCCAGTTATCGTAAGCAGAGGTGACAAGAGAATTATCTGACAATGTTTTTGTCAGTGGTCTTTCGAGTGAATCGTATGTATATGTAGTCACTTGTCCTTCTCCATCTGTCTTTGTCAAAATATTACTATTTTGATCATAAGTATATGTTTCCAACTTATTTCCAGGATTCATTACCTGTTTTACTCTTCCGAGTACATCATAGGTATATCCTGTAATTTTTCCAGCAATATTTTCACTGGTTCTATTTCCATTGTTATCGTAAACATAGGTAGTCACTGTACCTTGTGTATTTATCTCAGAAATACGTCTCCCTAATTTATCATAGGTAAATGTGGTGATATATCCACGTCCATTTTGTTCAGTCAAAAGATTCCCTATTGCGTCATATGTGTAATTTCTTGTATTACCAAGTGCATCTGTAATTTGTGTCACTCTATTTACACTGTCGTATATATAGCTCGTTGTGGTATTGTCTGGATATAACACAGTCTCAGATAATTTATTTCCATTTTTATCATACGAATTTCGTGTGGTACCACCTCGTGAATCCATGATATCTATAAGCCGGTTAAACTCATCATAGGTATATGTATACATGACTCCTGCAACATCTGTACTGGTTTCTAAATTCCCGACATTATCATATGCAAAAGTTGCTTTATTTCCATAGGCATCAATTTCTTCTGTTTTTCTTCCAAGCTGATCATACACATACTGTGTCACATGCTCATTTTTTGTACCATCTGTATTCTGTCTATCGATGACTTTTGTTATTTGCCCATTTTTATTATACCAATACCATGTTTCTTTACTTTGTGCATTGATGGTTTTTATGAGTCTATTTGCTTCATCATATACAGAGGTTGTACTGTGACCATTTGCATTACGGAGTGTTGGGTCAATATATGCACGTGGAGACAACTCCCCTACTTTGTTTCCAGCATTATCGTAAAAATATTGTACAGTATTTCCTAATGCATCAATTACATATGTTGTACGGTCATTGTTATCAAAAATCGTTTGTGTTGTATTTCCATTTGGATCGGTTGTTGCAATGAGTCTATCAAAACCATCATAGGTTGAGAGAGTAGATATATATGTATCAACACCAGTATACTGTTTTGTTTCTCTTAAATTATTTCTTGTATCATAGACATACTCTGTCTTTTGTCCTGCGGAATTTTCTTCCCGTACAACATTTCCCTTTGCATCATATGTGTATGTTGTTGTGAGAACAGGAGTTATGGTTTGTGTCATTCTTCCACTTTCATCATAAACATAACTTGTAAGATTTCCATTGCCATCCATTTCACCAACAAGGCGTCCAATATTATCATAAGTACTACTGGTAATAATATGATCACCATTGTGAGCAACACGAATTGTCTGTAAAAGACTCGCAGTGATATTGGTATCATAGACATACTGTGTACGACGCATCATTTCGTCAAGAATTGCGGTTCTATGGCCTTCTATATCGTATTCATACTGTTTTATACCTCCCACTGGATTTACCTCACGTACGAGGTTATTTTGATTATCATATGCATAGGTATATCTATTTCCTTCTGGATCAGTATAGCTTGTTCTATTTCCATACACATCATAGGTGTATGTCTTTCTAATTATTTGTTCTGTACCATCAACAAGATGCACTGTTTTTGTTTCTGTCAGTCTATAATTTCCATTTGCATCATATGTATACGTAGTAGTATTTCCATTCTTTTCTGTATGTGTCAAAACATTACCATATTGATCATATGTATAACTCTCAACAAATCCCATTGGATCTGTCACAGAAAGTACATTTCCATTTGCAGGATCAATGGTATATGAGGTAACTCGTTCAATTGCAGGAGAAATTGGATTCTGTAAATCTGTTACAATTTCTCGTTTTTCTGTGACACGATTAAATGATCCATAGATATAATGAATTTCTGTATGCCAACGCTCAGTATCTGGAAGAATTGTACGGATTACACGACGTTCATTATCGTATTCATAGGTCGTTGTCAGATTATTTTGATCTATCTCAGCGACAACCATTCCTTCTGCATTACGCATCTTTTTCATGCTATTTCCATCTTTGTCTGAAGAAAAAATTCTGAGATGGTTTTCGTCAAAACATACTTTTCTTTCTTGTACTGAACCTTCTGTATTATATTCTTTTGTAATACTGCAATAACTACTTGCGGGTACCTCAATATCTGCACCGGTAAATGCGAGATCATATATGCGTCTCTTTGTTTCCACTTCATCTTTACTTGGATTATGTTCATATTGTACCGTTACACGTCCCAAATCATCATATTCATTGTACAAAATAGTCCCACGTGGATCGGTATGTGTTGCTATGCGATTTTCTACATCATGTGTAAAACTATCTATTTCATGGGTGGTAATTCCAGCCTGTACAATGGTTTTATCCACTGATACCAAATTGAGTTCTTCGTCATAGGTGTAGTCTATTGTACGAATGTTTTCTGCATCCCAATTTACTTCAATACGCTTTATTTTATCCCATTCTTCTGACAAATCTACTCCATAGGTAAATGTAATAGTTCGGCCAGATGGATCAGTCACACTGGTTAGCATTGGAACTCCGCGGATGTCTGTATAATTATATCTAAAAATATTACCATTTGTATCTGTTATCTCAGACAACAAAATAAAATTTTCTACAACGATATTTCCATAAATATATTTTGTACCATCTATTTTTTCTAACACAAGTTGTCCTTCATTCCAATACAATTTATCTGTCTCACCAGGTGCCGTCACAAAAGTTTGTCCTGCATCATTTGTAGCAAATTCTGCAATTTGTGTTCCCGCTTTATATACGATAATTTCTTTTGTGGTTGGATCTTGATATGAATACTGATTATACGAAAATGTCCAACCATTTCCAAAACGACCACTTCTTTCAACTATTTTACTGTTATACACGCGAGTTATATCAAAATCTACTCCACGACCAGGGATACTTAAATCTATTTGTGTATGTTCAAATGATCCGGTACGAATATTTACTGGATCACCATCACTATTTTTATCTTTCAAATCATTTTCTTTCTTTTGTGTTGTATCCTTTACAGCCGAATAGACATGAGATGCATCTTGTTGTACCGTGGTAACTTGTTCATCTGAACCAACTATAGCCTCTGTAACATTTACTATTCCATCTTCATCAGTATCTATATTCTCCCCTCCTTGTTCAGGTGGTGCAATGTAATAACTTTCAATATATATGTTTTCTACGCTTGCTCGTGTATTATTCCCCTCATTAATTTCTGAGATACTATTATTTGGGTCTATGACTACCTCCAATTGATATCTTCCAGAAGTATATACATTTTCTGGTATTGTACCAGTAAGAGTAAAAGTACTACTCATATTTACTCCTAAATTCACTGAAATAGGCGAAATATTCGTCAACGTATAGACATTATTTGAATTATTTATATCTTTTAGGTTGAGTCTATATTGAATATTATTTGCGGCAATATTTCCATCATTCCTTAATGTTACATTTGTTGAAATGGTTTGCCCTGAATATTTTGTACCCGCATTATTTATAGTTACTTGTGTCGGATCTAAATCCTGTGCACCAAGTACATTTACTTGAAATGCATACTTATTATTATTTTCATTTTCTTCAGCAATCGTGTTATCTCCATCCACAAACACTGATAAATAATATGTTCCGGGAATGGTGCTCGTAGGAATCGTATAATTTAAATTTCTAAATAAAGCATCATCGTTTGGATCAAGACTAAAAAATGAACTATCATCCACATATGGAGCACCATAATCTGCACTTCCTGGTGTAAAACGATAATATATCATAGCCTCTGAAAGCTGATTTCCTTGACCAATATTATCTATACTATATGATATTTGTGCATCCTGAAGTGGAATTACGTTAGCACCGCTATTTAATATAGGATTTGTAATTGTAAAATCTGGTCTTCTTGTATCTCGAACAACAAATGGGGCTCCCTCTTTATTATTATTTTCATTTGATTCTCCAATGCTACGATTCGAATCAACATAAAAACAATAGTATTTTATAACATTGCTTAATGTTCCTTCTGGAATCACATAAGATGATGTTTCTGTTGACACTTGATTGACATTCAAACTCGGAAATGAATCATTATCAATATAATCATTTTCCCAATCACAAATATCACTTATATAATAACTTACAATCCCATTTGCACCAGTAGAAGTATTCCCTTGATTAATAATATCCATGGTAAAGTTCACTTGTTCACCTGGTGAATATTCATTTCGATCCGTGAATGCTTGTTGAATCGCTAAATCTGGTTGTCCATTTGAAGTAATTACTTCTAAATATGGTGAAGTGTTGTCTGCACTTCGTGATGACTTGAAATATAATAGTCTACTTGCCCAGCTTGCTGGAGGACTATTTCCATTTAACCACAGACCTGATGGTTGAACTAAAATCCCCCTATGACTTGCTGTTCCTAAAAACCATTTGCTTGTCATATTTGTAATATCAAAAGAAAACCAACGATTTTGATTTCCATTTGATGTTACTGATACGCTTGAAGACTCATCAGCCGAATTTCGGAAAGTATTGTAACTATAATTACTTTCTAATTGCACTTCTGAAAGTGCATAATTCCATGCCTGAGTTATTCTAGACGCAGATAAATTTACAACATTATCAGTTCCAGGGCCAAAATCTCTATAGTACATTTTTAGACTAGCAGAAGTAACAACATTTCCCTGTAAACTTGGAAAATCTGTAGAAAAATATAAAATTCCATGAAATGATTTCGTCTCTTGTGTACCATTATCCCAATATTTTCCAACTCGAATAATTTCATCCATATTGAATCTTTCTGTGCTCACAAGAGGTCTTGCTCCGTTTATTGCCTTTACATCCATGTTATATATAGTACACAAAAATACATTGTACCCTGGACTCACTGCACCTTCACGACACAAAGAATAGTTTGGATCAATTGTTATTGGATATACCCTATTTTTATTCAGCAAATATGTGGTATCAAGTGATAAACCAATTCGTAGGAGACCATCATTTACTTCCACAACTTGTTTTACAGGATATACTCCTTTATCTGTATAAATATCTTTTACTGATGCATCAAAATAGATTGCATCACTTATAGTAAATACGAATCCATTTCCATCTTTGATAGTAATATCACCCACTACATCAAGTTTCCCTGTTAATATTTTTCCTTCTTCATTGTATACCTGACCACCCTTTGGAAGTTGTACATTTTCCCAGAATGTAACCTGGCTACCTTTTACAATATTTTGTAATGGCTTTTTAATAATTATAGCTTTTTGTCTATATCGCTCACTATCTGTAAACTTAATGTCCACATCTGGATACACATCACTTATATGTGCAACATTTGATGTTCCTTCTAATGTATTTTTAATATTCAAAATATTTGGTTCAAGATATTCTTTTTCATTGTAATACATTTTTCCAACCTGGAAATTCATGGCATCATATTCTCCAAAAGGAACAGAATAAAGTTCATTTTTTGCTCCCTTTTCTGGAGTTATCTGTGTTTCACTCTGTTCAAAAAACCAATTCCAATCTTCACCACGAAATTGCCATTTATGAAGTCCTGTATTCCAATACTTTAATCGAGAATTTGTATACATCCTATATACATTTTTTCCATTTCCAAGATATGCTACTTCCGTGTAATCATCCACAGGATAAAAATTGTCATGTGTAATCTGATCAATCTTTTCTTGTAATTTTTCTGGAGTTGGTTCATCAACAAAAAAAGTTTGTACTGGTTCAACAATTTTTTCATCCACGAAATCTAAAACTGTTTCAATTACGTTTTCAATTGTATTTAACACACCAGTTTCTTCAGTGCTTTCATCTGTACTGGTTGTCATGATTTCCTCAATTTGTATCCCCTCTGTTGTTGTAGATATATTCAATTGATCCAGCCCTATTGTTTCTGTAACAGCGACAGTATCCAAGATATTTGGTGTCATGACATATGAAGATGTTGTAGAATCTTCATGAGTTTCATCTATAACTAAATTATCAACCGTATTTCCATTACTATCCAGGAGTTGTAAACTCTCTGTTTGCACCTGATCAATTTCTTCAGGAACAAAATCTATTGATTCTACAACTGCTTCGTCCGTACTGACAGCATCTAATGTAAAACCAGATTGGTTATCATTATTTGATTCAACAATGATATCCTCTGCAAATACTGCAACTGTAGGATACATGGCAAAGTATACTGCAAAAAAAGTAATTATTATTTTTTTCATATATGTAAAGTTATTTGCCATATAATTATTGTGTTATTTCCATTATGGATACATCATCAAGCCAAAGTTCTCCTTTTGGTACAAAACCATACACTGGAACATTCTCATATGTAACCCCTTCATATACTTGTGTCTCATAATGATCAATAAACCAGTCCTGTACACGAACGACAAAACGGAAATCACCAGAAAAGTTTTGTGGCACTGTAAAATTCCTTTCATAATATGTCCACTCTGGAGATTTTTGGAGTTCTACAGTATTTTCTAAAGGAATCTCAAAATCATTATTAGAATCACCAATGCCAAGTCTGCTTATAATTGAACCATTTGTCTTATACCAAAATCCAAGGGTATATGTTTTTCCTGCCTCAACTGAAATATTTCCATACTGAACTCCAGCATAATCATATTCTCCCGTATCTTTTGTTCTCACATGAAGTGAAGAGACACCGCTATGAATATCTACTTGAGTCTTTTCTAGTACTTCTGGAGTTCCATATGCCTGCCAATTTCCCAATTGGGCAAATTCCATATTTCCATCAAGGATCTTCTCGTTTTGGGCGGTTTCCGTTGCAATTTCCTCAATAAGAACATTATCTATCCAAGCATGACCTGTACGCACGCTAAAACGAATACTTGGATTATTCCGAGTAAATAGATCTCCAGAAATTATACGAGTATATTGTTTCCAAACTCCATTCGTAATTCCAAACTTCTTTGTAACACCTTCCACATCTGCATTAACACCCGCATCACCAACAATATTATATAATGCCCCAGAATCTACTCGATACCAGAATGAAAATTGATACATTTTTCCTTTTTCTAATGGAATATAATTCTGATATACACCACCATTCGTATTATTAACGTCCCCAATTTCCAAAGAATTTACGCCTGCATATACTTGAGATTGTGATTTTCTCCAATTTGTACTTCCTCCCCATCCTTTCCAATAGGTAACTCCGGCTAATTCAAAATCTCCATCTTTAACAATTGGAAGCTCTTCTATTTCTTCAATAATAATATTATCAATATACCCTATTCCATTTTGGATACTCACACGAATACGAAAATCCGATACAAAATCATTTGGGACAGTAAATTCTCTTTCATAATTTCCCCATTCATTTCCATTCATCAATATTTTTTCTACTTTTCCTTCAAAATCCGAATTTGAATTTCTTATTCCAAGAATAGAATACATGGTTCCGGAATTGAGTTTATATTTCATTGAAAGTTTATATGACTTTCCTGCCTCAACAGGAACATTGAGTTGTTGTATTCCTGAATGAACATTCGTACTATTGAGATAAAGAGAATATAATCCAGCATACTGTTCATTTGCTGTTTTATTCCATTCTACAGGCGTACCCCAACGTCTCCAGGTATATGTCACATCCTCCATATTTCCATCCACCACTAGATTTTTGTATGGACTTGCTGTGATATGTAAAACAAATATACCAGTATCTGGATCATTGGTCTTAACAATTATTTTTCCACTTACTTCACCACGAGCTATTGGAGTTCCAATTATTTCCACCTGTTTGTGTTCACCTTTCTGTATAACTCCATTTCCAATATCCCCCGCTGTAAATACTCCATTATTTGTATCTTCAAAAAGGATATCTTGAATCATGAGATTCATCTCTCCATTATTTTGGATATCCAAAATAAATGAAAATGTATTCTCAGTATCGAGTGCAATACTTCCTAAAGAAATATTTGCTCCTGAAGTAATTTCATTTTGATTATAGCTCACAAATACATTTGGATCTAAATCTGTTACTATTATTTTTATACGACTAAAAATAGAAACCAGTGTTCGTGTCGCAGAATTCCATATTGATATAATGTTTTCTCGTATATCTGACCAAAAATTTTGACTAAAAGTATCTTTTGTTACAACACTACTTTCTAAAAAGCTTGAATTTTCTTTTGTATCCAAAAGAAGTCCCTCCTGCGAATATATATATTGTTTTTTATTATCACACTGTATGATAATTTCTTCACCAATATTTTCTGCCGATACATCAAGCACAAATGGCTTTGCAATTGGCATGCCAACTGGAATAATTGCAAAATCCTCTACAAAACTTCCTGTTTGTATTTGTATTTTTACTCCATGGCCATCCTCAGTCACACCCAAATAATTTTCTTCGCCATTCTCAATAACTGGATATATAATTGGAGATGAGACATTCAAGGTTCTTTGCAAACCCCAATTTCCTGCTTCATTTTGGGTATACACTTCTAATTTTGCAATTTGTGGGTAATTTATTACTAATTCACCACTTTCCAAATATGCAACTCCGACGGGATGACCCAATTGCAATATATTTTCTATTCCCCCATTTTTTACCTGATAAATGTTTCCAAGAACGTCTGCCGTAATAACCATATTTCCATTTACGACTACAGGATCATAATATATATCATGAGTGCCAATGATACTATTTTGTACCAATGTGCCAGCATTATTTATAAGTGAAAAAGAATAATTTCCATCAAGAATATTTTTCGTAACCACTCCAATTTCATAATTTCTATCACCGAAACCATCAATAAACACTGGAGAGCTTACGATCACCATATCCTGTGGCATATATGGAAATCCTGCAACCATTTCACCACCATAACCCACTACACTCAGACTTCCTTCCTCTGTCACAAAAACTCTTTCTGGACCCTGATTCGCAGATGTTATATCCCCAAGCACTGGTACAAAATTTGTAGAGCGGGCGTATGCAGGGGTTATTAATGATACGAATCCAATACAAATAAATAAATATAAAATTATTTTCTTTTTCATAAAATTAAAAAAACACCTTTTCTGGTGTTTATAAAAAACTCAAATATTGAGGACATAGTGTCTTCAATATGACTAAAATGATGTCTCAAGAAATTCCCCATATTTCTATATATAAATTATATATCTACTTAACCATATTATATCATACTTGTCAAGTATTTTTTGGCTAAAATTAGTGACACTTTAGAGTTACACTCTAAAAACAGAAACCGCTAAAATTAGACAAATTCATTTTTTACCTCTTGAGGTTATGCACAACGCACAAAAAATAAGATATACACCCACACCTTGACAAAACCCTCATTTTAGGGTAATATAGGCCATCACCTTCAAGAAAGGAGGAACGATGAACAAGGACCTCATTCCGTACGTCTTGAACGTCCTCAAAACTGTCCTCCTTTTGACGGAGGGCTACACCCCCGTAGAGAGAGAGTTCAACAGCCTGTTCCTTCGCGGGATGATCCGCATCGTGAACAATCACAAAAAACCTCTTCCTGACCCAGTCCACATCGGACGAAACGAAATGAGGCTCCTTATTGGAAACCTCTTTGTCCGAATGGCAATACTTGATCCTGTAGGAGACCTCGACGTCTTCATCGGAGAGAATCTCTTTGATGAAGATTTTACGAAAGTCCACTACACATTACCCTGTATAAATGGTGTTCCCGCCTCTCTCTACTACCAAAATGTAAGAGAGGACATCCGCAATTTGCTCACCCTCCACTGACCGGCATGTCACTAAACTGCCTTTTTTAATACAAAAAAACTCCGCAATTGCGAAGTTTTTTGATTTTGTTTAACGTTTTCTCCATTGATGTCCTCTACGAGCACGTCTGCGTCCAAATTTCTTTCTTTCTTTTTCTCTTGGATCACGTGTCAAAAGTCCTTCTGCTTTTACAACAGCACGAAGAACTTCATCATATTTTACAAGTCCACGTGCAATTGCATGACGAACAGCCTCTGCTTGTCCAGCAGGACCACCACCAAGAACGCGGATAGAAATATCAAAAGATTTTTCTTTTCCAGTTGCTACCAAAGCTTCCATAACCTTCTGTTGAAGAAGTTCATGTGGAAAATATTCGTTTAAAGGTTTCTTATTAACAACGATAATTCCCTTTCCAGGAACCATACGAGCACGAGCAGCCGCTGTTTTGCGTCTTCCAAGAGCACGTATTTCGAGTGTATTGATTGTTTTTTTCTCTGTCATAGGATTATACTTCAATCGTTAATCTTTTGAACATCTCATCACGGAGTTTGTTTTTTGGAAGCATTCCATATACAGCATGCTTTACAACATCAGCAGGATTCTTATTGAAAACCTTCTGCATTGAAGTGGTTTTTAATCCACCTGGATGCATTGAATGACGATAATAATCTTTTTGTACCAATTTTCTACCCGTAAATTTTACTTGTCCGGCATTGATAATCTTTACAAAATCTCCAGCATCAATATTTGGAACAAATGTTGGTTTATTTTTTCCACGAAGTAACATTGCTACTTGTGTAGAAAGTCTTCCTACAGCTTGACCAGTAGCATCGATAACGTGTTTTTCTCTTATAATTTCTTGCATACTCTTTCTATTAGACGAATTCGATACGTGCCATTTCTGCACCATCATTATGACGAGCACCAAGTTTTACAATGCGAGTATATCCACCATCACGGTCTTTATACTTTGGAGCAAGTTCGTGAATGAGTTTGTTGACAGCTGTTTTTGTGTAAAGTACACGCATAATCTGTCTTCGGTCAGCAACAGTACCTTTTTTAGCACGTGTTACCAATGGTTCAACTACAGGACGGAGTGCCTTTGCCTTTGCAACAGTAGTACGCATACCACCATACACTACAAGACTTTCTGCAAGATTTCGCATGAGTGCCTTTCGTGCAGCCTTTTCACGTCCGAGTTTCTTTCCTTTTCTATTATGATTCATAAGTATTAGGCTTCAGTTTCTGAATTATCTCCTGCAGCTTCAATCACTGCAGTAAAATGATCCACAAGGATCTTTGAAGCATGTTTTACTGCTTCTTTTGGGTTAATGGTTCCGTTTGTTTCCACACGGAGTGTAAGCTTCTCGAAATCTGTTACATCACCGACACGAGTATTTTCTACTTCGTAGCCAACATCTCTGATTGGTGTGTAGATAGAATCGATTGCGATTGTACCGAGATCCAAATTTTTTGTATCCTTTTCTGCTACAGGAACATATCCATAGCCCTTTCCTACAATAACTTCCATATCAAAAGGCTTTTTCTCTTCTGTAATATGTGCGAGAACCATTTCAGGGTTCATGATTTCAACATCAGCATTCTTTTCAAAATCTCCTGCAGTTACTGGACCAATTCCCTTTTTTGAGAGTGAAAGAGTCACAGGACCTTCACCATGGAGCTTGATCGCTACCTGCTTCAGATTCAAAATTATTTCAATAGCATCTTCTTTTACACCTTCAACTGCTGAAAATTCATGTTGTACACCCGTAATCTTCATGGATTCTATCGCTGCTCCTGGGAGGGATGAGAGTAATACACGACGAAGTGCATTCCCCAGTGTTGTACCGTAACCCTTGTTACATGGTGAAATTACCACGTGACCAAGATTTTGGTTATCGGTGTCAACGAAGTCGATTGACATTGGATGAAAAATATTTTCCATAGAATCACTTTATTAGAGGTTGCCCTCTTTATGATTAACGTTGAGAGAAGTACTCAATGATAAGAGTAACGTCAAATGTTTTATCAAAGTCACTTGCTTCTGGTAAGCTCACTACCTTACCACTTTTTGTCTTTGCATCCACACTCAACCATGAAGGAAGATTCGCATTTTGAAGTTGTTCTTCGATTTTTTCAAAAAGTTTTTTCTTTGCTTTTCCTTCTTTCAGAACAATAACATCACCAACACGAACAATGTGTGATGGGATATTCATTTTCTTTCCATTCAAAGTAAACATGCTATGTGTAGCCATCTGTCTTGCTTGTGCACGTGTAATTGCAAATCCAAGACGATAGATTACATTGTCAAAGCGGCGCTCAAGAAGCATATTCAAGTTTACACCTGAATCTCCAGTCATACGACTTGCTTCTTCTACTACTGAACGAAATTGACGTTCACGAATACCATATATGTATTTTGCCTTTTGTTTTTCCAAAAGTTGTTTACCATAGCTTGAAAGTGCACCTTGGCGTTTCTTTGGACCATGAACACCAGGAGCTTGTGATAAACGCTTTG
>JAZDMW010000070.1:0-2626 GCA_043800545.1 Candidatus Magasanikiibacteriota bacterium
ATTCTTTCTTTGAATAGAATTAATCCTCCAGTTGCTGGCAAGGTGTTAGAAAAATTTTCTTGGTCATTTAGAACAAAAAATGATGCTACACCTTGTGAGATTAATGAAGTTGGCGTGACACCTGAGCTCTTTACGGCTCGTTCCATTGGTGAACAGGCTGTAATGAGAGTATTGGCATATAGTAGTCCAAATGAATGTAGTAGTCGTGGACAAATAATGGATCCTCTTAAATATGGTTGGATATGGAGATCTGAGCGTCCAGAGATTGCTTCTGTTTCTGATTTTAATACCTTTGCAAGAAATCCATTTTGTTCAGATACTTGTCTTCCAAATGGAAGTGATGTCTGGCGTACAGAAGAGTCTCTCAATACTGTTTTGTGCGGAAATGGAAAAGTAGAAGTTGGTGAAGATTGTGATGTCGCCATTCCTGGAGAAAAAGTAGGAGTGACTTGTTCATTGTCTTGTTTGCGAGTAGGGAATTCTAGTAAAGGAATCGCTGCCGGACAGTGTGGAAATAATACTGTGGATAATCCTTCAAATGGAACACTCCTCGGTGAACAGTGTGATCCTGGTGTAGATGAAAATGGTGTAACAAGAAAAGATAATCCTTTCTGTACAGATGCTTGTTTGCATGCTGGTTCAAGAGTGAAACCTGACGAGGGTGAACCAAAAGCAGTTGCAAAAGATAGTAATGGAAACGATATTTTTGAATCAGTTTGTAGAAATGGTATTGTTGAATTATATGGAGAGTCTTGTGATAGTGAAGATGGTTGCAGTAATCGATGTCTCCATGAAGGGACAAGATTATCCTCCGTATGGTGTGAAGTAAGTGCTTCAAAAGACATTCGCGAGAGTGATGCTTGTCTTACCGCTACGAGTGTTTGTGGAAATGGAGTTATAGAAAATGGGGAAGAGTGTGAGGTAGGATTAAATGGTGCTATAGAAGATACCTGTAATCATCTTTGTCTTTTACAAAATTTATGTACTTCAGAATTACGCCAATGTATTGCAAACACCCCAGGTTGTGGAGAGGATTGTACTCTTGAAGGATCATCATTACTCTATGGAGCTTCTTCTCTTTGTGGAGATGGTGTTGTTGGTATGGGTGAAGCACAAGTCTGTGAATTGGATGTTTCAAAGCTTGTTGATGAAACTCCAGGAAGTAATCCTGTACAAATTGTGACTGCTGTTGGTTTATCTGAAGAACTTTCTACAACACAGACAACCACGATTCATGCAAGTAAAGCAAATGTTGTCAATAGCAATATAATTGAAAGTAATAAAAAAGGAACAGCTCAATTTGCTCTTGAATGTGGATACAAAGAATTTGCTGATAAAGAACCTCTTACAAAAGATGGACAATTTTTGGAAGATGCTTTTGAAATGTCAAAGAGTGCTAAAAATTTATTATTAAATCCTGGTTTTGAAACAGAATTAGCAATAAAAGATATTCGTTCAAGACCTTGGTCATATTCTGCAAATAAAATTGACATAAGAGATACTTCGACTATTCAATATATTTCAGTAGATTCATATGAGGGAACGAAACATCTTCATATAAATCCAAATAATGGTGGCAAGTTATGGGGGATAACTCAAGGTTTAGGTCCTCAACAAAAAGATTCAGAATTTTTAGTACGTTTTGCATACAAAGTGGATGGAGAAATGCAAGTAATGTATAAAAATAATAAAGCAGAAAATGAAATAGTGGAATTAACACAAAAAATAACAGATACAACGGTAGAGGGTGCTTGGAAATTGTTTGAACAAAAGGTAAAACTTCCTGTTGATACAAAAAATTTACGGTTTTTTATTGTTACCAACAAAAAAATGAAATTGGATGCAGTTTCCGTTATAGCAATTTCAGAACGAGATGCATATAACAATTGTCCACTTAATAAAGATAATACTGTGGGTGTAGGATATAATTCTTGTTGTTATCCTCGTACAAATCGTATAAATTCTCTTCCATTAGATGGAGCTGGAGTAGTAGATGATAATTTAGTTTGTCGTAATACTCTTTTGGAGGTTGTATTTGATGGAAAATTATTAGAGGATACATTAAAAAATAATATTATCTTGGCTCGTGGATATGAAGACGCAAATTATGATTGTGCTTCTTCTGGAGAATTTAATGTTACTCCTCTTGTGAAAGGTACCTTACAAATTGCTTTGGCAGATAATGGACAAGAGCCTGGATTTTTTGAAAAAATTTGGATCGCCGTGAAAAATTTTATTAAGAATATTTTTGCATCAGATACTTTTGCGTCTTCCGTGCAAAATAATCAAATAAAGACTTGGTGCGCAGGTTCTATTGCTGTCGATACAGAGATGGCATACAAACCAAAAGAAGATGGTGAAGGAGAGAACACTCATGTGCTTATTCGTCCAAAAGGAGTACTTGATAAAGATATGGTATATTCTTTGGTACTTCGAGGTGGTATTGAAGGAATACGAGATATTCGTGGTGTCGGAATTGCAAATAAAGATGGAAATGGTACAAAGGATGATTCTATTATGTTTAAGACGGGTGTAGAAATTTGTCTTTTAGATACTCTCGTAGTTGAACCAGAGAGTTATGTATTTACTCGTCCAGAGGAAGAAAGAGAATTCATAGCAAAAGCAT
>JAZDMW010000023.1:0-6453 GCA_043800545.1 Candidatus Magasanikiibacteriota bacterium
TTCATAAAAGAGACTTGTCAACAGTTAAAATAATTGTTTTATATAATTATTATATATAATTTAATAATAGTATTAGTAGGTGCTGTGGATAGTGGGGAAAACTCATTTTTAGCTTTTATTTGAGAGAAATATTTTGTGAACAACCTGTGTGGATAATAGTGTGCAGACGGTGCATGAATTGTGGAGAAAACAAACACCCACAAAAAGGGTGTTGATAACAATCTTACTTATTAACTGTGAAAAACTTTTTTTGCACATGTTTTCATACCCTTTTTCCCTGTTTATACACAGACTTGTGCACAACTTATTCTTTTTTAAACATTTTTTGTTTTAAATGTTCTACATCTTGCTGGAGTTTTGTGTTGCTTCCGAGTTCATTTACTATCTTTCCATGTGCGTGCATTGCTGTGGTATGGTCTCTTCCTCCGAGTTCTTCTCCAATAGCAGGAAAGGAGAGTTTGAGTTCTTCTCTCATGAGATACATGATTATCTGGCGAGGAAAGGCAAGTCTTTTTTCTCTACTTTTTCCAAGAATATCATCTATAGAGATACCAAAATGTTCTGTCACATACATGATAAGTTCTCTTGGTGTTATAGATTTTTGAGTTGGTTTCGTTGCAAGAGAAGAGAGAATTCCTTTCACAGAATCTTTTGTTGGTTGTGAGTTTTTGAGTTGGTGATATGCAATAATTTTATTTAAAGCCCCTTCAAGTTCTCGGATATTACTTTGAATAGAGTTAGCAATCATTTGTATTACCTCAGGAGAAACACTGAAGTTTTTTTCTTGAGCCTTTGATTCAAGAATCGCCACACGTGTTTCTAAGTCTGGAGCGATAATATCTGCAATCATTCCCCATTCAAAACGACTTCGAAGGCGGTCTTCAAGTGAGGGTATTGCTTTTGGTGGTCTATCGCTCGTGAGAACAACTTGTTTTCCTTGTTGATGAAGATCATTAAAGGTGTGGAAAAATTCTTCTTGTGTTTGCTCTTTGCCACCAATAAATTGGATATCATCAATAAGAAGGAGATCAAGATTTCTATATCTATTTTTAAATTCTTTGAGTTTTCCTTCCTTCACACCACTCACAAATTCGTTGGTAAATTTTTCTGAACTCACGTAGAGAATTCTTGTTTGTGGATTGTTTTCCAACATTTTATGGGCAATAGCTTGGATCAAATGAGTTTTTCCAAGACCCACATCTCCATATATAAAGAGAGGGTTGTAGGCTTCGCCAGGTCTTGCTGCGACGGCTTGAGCAGCAGCGTGAGCCAATTCATTTCCTTTTCCAACAATGAAACTATCAAAAGTATATTTTGGATTCAGACCAAATTTTGAGACCAAATCTTTCCTTGTGTGAGTATAGAGAGGAGTTTTGGGTGTAGACACTGTGGGTTCACTGTGAAGTTTACATTCTTGTTCCTCAATGTTTTTTATATTTTCTACCTTATAGTCTACCTTTTTAACAGGCTTTCCAGTTATGTTTTCGAGGGTTTTAATAATATCCCCGTGGTATTTTTTTTCTAACCAACTTCGAGTGAAATTGTTTGGAACACAAATACACACTTTTCCTTCGTCATAGTTCCCTATGCCAGTGTTCTTAAACCAAGTTGTGAAGTTGGCTTTCGAGAGTTTGAGCTCGAAGTCGGCAAGCACAGCCTGCCATATTTCATAGTTTGTCATAAAAGTGTGTGTGTTTCACTTGATAAACTTTTCCCTCGTCATTTTAGCATACAAAGCTTTTTCATAAAAAAGTTGGAGAGAGGAAAAAGTGTGTAAGCTGTGGATAACTTGTGAATAGTGTGGATAAAATCCACTAAAATTTGCGAAATTTGGTGTGATTATTCTTCCAGGATTTGTATTTTTTTTCTGTCAGTAAAGGTAAGGGTTCCTGAGGTATCATAGGATTCAGCAATCAGAGTCCAATTCCCAGTACTTGGTATTTCATCCCATCGCACGGTGACAAGTCCATTGAAGAGGTTATCAAAAGAAGTAATATCTCCAAAATGAATTGTTTGGCTCTCTTTTTCTGCACGTACAGATATTTTTTTAATATTTTCTTTTTTATACAATTCAAGAAAGAATATGGCAGGAAATTCTTCTCTATTTATTTTTGTTTTGTTACTTGCCCACCAAAAACCATGAGCCATTTGTTCCGCTGTTTGAAGAGTAAATGGAATTTCTTTTGTGAGCCTGTTTCCAATATCGTCTTCAGCCGTGATTTTGAGTGTATGACTTCCTGCGGACTCTGTACGTAAAAAGTAATTAAGATTATATGGATGAGAAGAAACTGTGGCAATCTCTTTTCCGTCAATGAAATAAATTACTTTAGAAACTCCACGTGGTGCAGAAACACGGATATCAGTAATCAATTCTCTTGAAGTAAGTATTTCATTTTCTTTTGGATAAACAACTTCAAGAGTTGGAAGGAGTTCTAATGAATAGGCGTCATCATATTCTGTTGGAGGTTCTTCAAAACTAATATTCCAATTTGGATCTTTTGCTTTTTGTCTTTCTATCCAATTTTGTATAGCTGCCTCCCAAACAGCATATTGTGGATCAGAAGCAGGATTTTCTGGAAAAGGTCCTTGTGGATCGTCTTTGACCACATAATGAAGAATACAGTGTTGAGGAACAAATATTTTTTCCACAATTAAGTTTTCTGGAGTGGAAGATGTAGCAATCTTTCCAGTCACAGAATTTATTTTTACAGGAACACCACCTTCATTTGAACCTCGAAGTATGGCTTTTTCTGATGTATTGAGAGGTGGCGCAGGGAAGTTCACTTGTGGAAGTTCTTTCAATGCATTCTTCATGAATTGATGCCAGATAGGAGTTGCCATACTACTTCCTCCGAATCCACGATTCATTGGTGTATTATCTGTGTTTCCTACCCAAACAGCAGTCACAAGATTTGGAGTATACCCAACGGTCCAAGCATCAACATAACTATTTGTGGTACCGGTTTTTGCAGCAACGGTATATCCTGGGATGGTGAGCAAACCGCCTGCTCCAAAGATATATGCGCGAGAAGCATCATCACTAAGAACATTTGAAATAGTGGCAGCTACATTTTTATCTAATACCCGTTCCCCTTCCGTACTCTTCCATTCATCAAGTACTTTTCCTTTTCTGTCTTCAACACGGAGAATAGAGACGGGTTCATTTTTGAGACCATTATTCGCAAAAACAGAATATGCAGTCACATGATCAATGAGTTTTACTTCCCCACCTCCAAGGACAAGACTGAGACCGAAGTCACCTTCTTTAAATGTTGTGTAGCCGAGTCTTGTTGCGAAGTCTATACTCTTTTTTTCTCCAACAAGATACATTGTTTTTACCGCAGGAATATTGAGTGATCCTTGAAGTGCCTTACGAAGGGTTACGGGGCCACGTTCTCCAAGATCATAATTTCTTGGTATGTATGGTTTTCCTGAAATTGCAAAATTTGTTTCTACATCAAAGACGACTGTTTCTGGTGTATACCCTTTTTCAAAAGCAGCTGCGTAAATGATAGGTTTAAAGGAAGATCCTGGCTGACGAACACCAAGCGTGGCTACATTGAATTGTCCATTGATGGATTCATCAAAAAAGTCTCGTGATCCTACCATAGCAAGGATTTGTCCATTTTGTGGATTCATTGCAACAAGGGCTGTGTTGTCTGCTCCTGCTTGAGAAAAATAAGACTCACTCTGTTCTTTTACAGATTTTTCTGCAAACTCTTGCATTTTGTAATCAAGAGAAGTGATGACTTTGAGTCCTTCAGAATCAACAACATTTTCTCCATATTTTTCTACAAGTTTTTGTTTTACATACATGACAAAGTGAGGTGCTGTAATATTTTCATACCGTTGTTTTATCTCAAAAGGTTTTGCCTGAGCATCATTTTTTTGTGCCTCTGTGATATAGCCTTCTTCATACATTCTTCTTAATACAAAATCTCTTCTTTGTTTAAAACGTTCTAGATTATTAAGAAAAGCTGTTGGAGCTTGAGGAAGACCTGCAAGGGTAGCACATTCATGCAGTTCAAGATCCTTTGCATTTTTTCCAAAATAGGCTTGAGCTGCTGACTGAAGACCATAATTTGTAGATCCGTATGGAATTTCATTAAAGTAAATTTTGAGGATTTGTTGTTTATTATATCTTCTCTCGAGTTGCAAAGAGAGTATGATTTCTTTGAGTTTACGAATAATACTTCTTTCATTCGTAAGAATGGCATTTTTTACCAATTGTTGTGTGAGGGTTGATGTTCCCTCAACTCTTCCTTTAATAGGAGCCATGACAATGGAACGGAGGATACTTAAGAAACGTACTCCATGGTGTTCATAATATTTTGTATCTTCGGTTGCTACAACCGCATTGATAATATCCTGAGGGATATCTTCGTATTCTATGATTGTACGTTTTTTATCTGCATAAATTTCATAGAGAATATGTTCTCCAGTTCTGTCATATATCTTGGTGCTTTCTGCAGCAGGTCTATCCTGAAGTTTATCTGGATCAGGAAGATCCCTACTAATCCAGAGTGTATAAAGAGTAAGAAAAAGAATACTGAACACAGCAAATGCAGTCCCTGCAAGAAAAAGTTTTTTAAAAACAGTCTTCTTTTCTTGTCCTTTGAAGATGATCCCAAAGAAGATATCCCAGAAAAATTTGAGAATTTTAAAAGGGAAAAATAAGAGTCCAAGAAGAATGCTTCTCTTTTTTCCTTTTTTTTGAAGAGATTTTTTGTTAAAAAGGGGTACTACTTCTTCAGTTTTCTCTTCAACAAATCCGTATGTTCGAGAGTTGTCTTTGTTATTATTCATAGTTTTACTTATCGCTTTGTTCTGCGTTATTTTGAGTTTTATGAAAGGTCACTTGTATTGTATCATAGCACGTTTCGGTTGACAAAGACGTTTGCCTTTGGTATTCTATTTTTCGTGACAGAGTGAAATTCTCTTTTTTTATTTGAAATGCTATGAGATTCTTTGTAACCAGCCAATATTCACGTATATATAAGCAAATAATGGTAATTATTGCAAGTGTGATGATTATCGTTGGAGGAATACCACATACTGTAATTGCCGAAGACTCTGGTGTCTATCCCTCAGAGGAAGTCATCACTATTGTAGAAGAATCATTGAATTTTCCTGTTTCAGAGGATCGAGGTCCTCGATATACCGTGTGGGTTTTGGCAACTGGATACTCTCTTGAGAAAGCCCAGACCGACAGTACTCCTTGTATTCCCGCGAATGGAGAAAACCTTTGTGTAATGAGAGAAACACAGGGTTACCATAATACCATTGCTGCGAATTTTCTCGCTTTTGGAAAGAGAATTCGTCTTCCAGACTATTTTAATGATAAGGATTTTATTGTTCGAGATAGAATGAATGAACGATATAATGGACAGATGCGAATAGACATTGTCTTTGATACCAGAGCAGAAGCAAAAGCCTGGGGTGCCAGATGGGTAAAAATGGAAGTATATTAAAAACCGAGTTTCCTCGGTTTTTTTGTGGGGCTCCTTTCTCAATTACTCAACAGAGTTCACGAGTTAAGAAATCAATTTCCTTCTGTAGTTCTTCGGAGGAGGTGTATTCCCCTTCAAGAATCAAAGGGATATCTTGAACAGAAAGAATCCTCCCAACAAAATCAACAATCTCGCGGGCATTGTCAGCCCTATAAACGAGAGAGTGGATGTTGTCTGGGGTTTGTCCACTTACATGGAGATGAGCCAGACTATCCTGACACGTCTCGAACAGGTCCTTTGCATATCCCATTGCTGGGTCATGCTCATAGGCGTGCTGGACATCCAGCACGAGTCGGCAACCGACATCGCTCATCAATTTTTCGAGATCATCGATCAGGAAACCGTCGGCCTTCCTTATGTCCATGTTTTCAAGTGCTAGGGGGACTCCGCCATCCAGTAGTTGCCTATACTGTTCTGTTGGATAGTTTCCATCCAATTTCATAGGATGGGTGACTACAACAGTAGCTTCACAGCAAGCGATGGCGTATCGTGCTGTTGTCAACATTTGTTCGTCAATCTCCCTTGTGACCCCAGGGAGATGCAGAGACACGTAGTTAACAGCAAACCTTTTTTTTACGTTCAGGGAACGCATCCGTTCGTCTTCTCTCCCCCAGGAAGAGAGATGGATTTCTGCGGTGTTTGCCGTTGTTCTCCCTAAGAAGAGGGATTGTTCTTCTAATGAATATATACCTCGTGCATACATCCATCCCGTCGAAGGACCAATCAACAGCTGATGCCTCATCGTTTTCTCCGGCCTGATTTGGTGTGAGAGAATCTTGTAATCGTTTTTTTACGATCATGTGATTATACTACAATTTCTCTAAAAAGTCAATCTCATAAGGTGATGGATAAAAATGGAAGTATATTAAAAACCGAGTTTCCTCGGTTTTTTCTTTGAGGTACGGGTGGGAATCGAACCCGCGCATAGAGGTTTTGCAGACCT
>JAZDMW010000061.1:0-2296 GCA_043800545.1 Candidatus Magasanikiibacteriota bacterium
TGGAGACTGGAAGAATAACAAATCAAAGAACAGCCGAAAGGCTGTTTTTTTATTGTGAATAACAAATAATTTTGATATACTACAAGTACTTACAAACTCTAGCCTGTCACTTATGTTTGACCTCATCACCATTGGAGATGCTACTTTAGATACATTTCTTGTATTAGATAAAGCAAGACTGACTTATGGAAAAAACAAAAGAGCTGAAGAGCTCTGTCTTCAATATGGAGAAAAAATTGCTATTGAACATTCTGTACATTCTCTTGGGGGAAATGCAACCAATGTTGCGGTAGGGGTAAAACGTCTTGGATACAAAACGGCTCTTGTCACAGAACTTGGAGATGATTTGAACGGCGATGTTATTCTGGATGAACTCAAAGAAAAAGGAGTAAATACAAAGTATATTAAAATACACAAAAATGCAGAAACGCGTACTTCTATTATTCTTTCATACAGAGGAGAGCGAACCATATTGTCGCATCATATTAAAAGAAATTATACTTTTCCAAAAAATCTTCAGACAAAATGGATATATTATACTTCCTTAGCTGAAGGTTTTGAAAAAATACAAGAAAACCTTGTTGTCTATCTTACAAAACATCCAGAAGTAAAACTTGCTTGCAATCCAGGATCATACCAACTTTCTGTTGGAAAGGAACATATTAAAAAACTTTTTCCACACATTGAAATTCTTTTTGTAAACCTTGAAGAGGCAGGCGTACTCCTCGGAAAAAAGTACAAACCCAAAAAAGCACTCAAACTTTTACAAAAAATGGGCGTTAAAACACCCGTTATTACTGACGGGACAAAGGGTTCTTATGTTTTTGATGGAGCAAAATACTATTTCATGCCAATTTATCCAATAAAGGCTCTTGAAAGAACTGGAGCTGGAGATGCTTTTGCAAGTGGATTTCTTTCTGCAATACTCGCAAAAAAGACAATACCCGAGGCTCTCACTTGGGGTACGGCAAATTCTGGAGGGGTGATTCTTGAGATGGGAGCACAAAAAGGACTCCTCACAAAAAGTGTGCTTTTAAAAACTCTCAAAAAATATCCCCAATATATACCCAAGAAAATCTAGTCTCCTGAATTGACAAATTCAGTTTTTGTGCTATACTAATGTTTCTGGATATGAAGTATATGCAAAAGACATCCTACGGGAAAAAACAACTTGGACATTCGGAGTTCATTATCATCGCCCCACACGCTGCGGGTGACGATAAAAAAACAGGTGTACTCGCAAGGCATCTTGGAAAAAAACTGGATGCTTTTATTATTATCAATAAACGTTTTTTTAAGGAAAAAAACTCAAAAGCAAAAAAATTTCCAGAACGTATTGAAGATTTTAATAAACTCCGTTGGAACTACACAACCAAAAAATATGCCTGGAGAAGGAAAAAACCAGAGATGAAGGAATTCTATAAAGATATAAAAGAATATTCAAAGCTGGCCAGACAACAGAGTAAAAATAAACGTGCATTCTGTATCCACCTCCATGGAACGCAATCCGAAAGCATTGGAATAGATATTGGAGCAGGAACGCGATATTTAAAAGAGAAAAAAAACTATGTAGGATCGGGTGAAAATGGAAATAACCTTTTAAATTCTGGAAAAACAACTATTACCCCACTCCAACTCTATACCCTCCAAAAAGAATTAGAAAAAGAACTCCAAAAAACATTTCCACTTATGGTCACTATTGGAAAATATTTTCCAGGGTGGAGTAAACAATCTGCCATTCAATTTCATAAAAATGAAGGGCGTGATGATTCTGCCATACAACTTGAAATAAACAACGTTTTACGAAGTAATACAATAAATATTCGTTATATAACTGATCTCCTTGCTAAAAAGATCAAACAAATTGCATATTTATGAAAATTCATGTACTAACATTTGGTTCACCTACCAATATGGGTCCTGCAACACAAGGAGATAATGCACTTCTTGAACAAGCAGCAAAAAAACTTGGGCACGAAATTGAATTTATTTACGAAAAAGACTGCCAACTCGGATTCAATGGGAGACCTCATGTATTGGTAAAAAGCAAAATACCAACAGATATAAAAATTCTTTTGGTTCGTGCAAATTTCCTTGGAAATTTCATGGAATACCGAAGTGGTGTGATTAAACAATTTGAACTTGCTGGAATTAAAACAGTCAATTCACATCTTCCTGTCCTTCGCGCAAAAAATAAACTCCGAACTCTCCAAATACTGAACAAACACCGACTTCCAATCCCAAAAACATATCTTCTCAGATCACAACACTATATTGATGATGTTATCAAAGAAGT
>JAZDMW010000067.1:0-16282 GCA_043800545.1 Candidatus Magasanikiibacteriota bacterium
TCTCGTCGGAGTATTTATACTATCAAGCCAGGCAGAGAGTTTTTTTATCAATTTTCTTTGGTTGTATTTTCTTTTGTTAGCACTCATAACCTCCCTTCTTTTCTATATCTGTTACAAAACAGGAGAAAAACCTCATTGGAATTGGGGAAAAAAGAGAAAATAGAAAGAGTATTTTCCTTCAAGGACTTGAAATTTTCGGTATTTTAGTATATAGTACGTCCAATAGACGTATAATTTTTTTATGAATACAAACATACTTACAACAGAACCATCAAAAGATTATGAACTCATAGATACTGGTGATGGAGAAAAAATGGAGAGATATGGAAAAGTGACATTCCGTCGTCCTGATCCTCAGTCATTGTGGATAAAAGGATTATCAGCCTCAAAGTGGAATTCTTGTGATGCTGTTTTTATACGAGAAGAAAGACGTGCTGAGTGGGACATTAAACCAGGTGTTCCAGAACGTTGGCAAGTAGAACTTGCTGGATTACACTTTTGGATTCGTCCTACAGCGTTCAAGCATACTGGACTTTTTCCAGAACAAATTGGAAATTGGGAGTGGATAGAGGAACAAATAAAAAAGAGAAAAAAACAAACAAAGGTATTGAATCTTTTTGGATATACGGGTGGAGCGACACTTGCTGCTGCTAATGCTGGTGCTGAAGTGGTTCATGTGGATGGTTCCAAAGTAGCCATTGGTTGGGCAAGAGATAATGCAGAAATATCTGGACTTGCAGAAAAACCAATACGTTGGATTTTGGATGATGCGGTAGCCTTTGTACAACGTGAGTTAAGACGTGGAAATACGTATGACGCTATTATCATGGATCCTCCTGCATTTGGTCATGGACCAAATGGAGAAGCTTGGAAAATTGAAGAGGATTTTGTACAGTTTGTACACGATTGTGCACAATTATTGTCAGATGATCCATTATTTGTTTTGTTAAACGGATATGCTTCTGGATATTCTGCTATTGCTTATGAAAATAATCTTCTCCAACTCGTAAAGAAATTTGGTGGGGAAATAGAAAAAGGGGAATTAACCATTCGGGAAACTGCATTGGGAAGATTATTGCCTTGTGGTATTTTTGCCCGCTGGAAAAAATAGTATGGTAGAAGTTTTGTATGAAGACAATCATCTCATCGCTGTTTGGAAACCTGCGGGTATGCTTGTTCAGGGGGACGAAACCGGAGATACGTGTCTCATGGATGAAGTAAAACAGTATCTAAAAGAAAAATATAACAAACCAGGGAATGTTTTTTTGGGATTACTTCACAGATTGGATAGGCCTGTTTCTGGAATTGTTCTTTTTGCAAAAACAAGTAAGGGTGCGAGCAGACTTTCTGAACAAATACGAAATCATACAGTAAAAAAAGTATACCATGCTTTAGTGACAGGGAATCCTCCAAAAAAGGGGACTCTTGTTCATTATATTTTGAAGGATGAAAAGAAAAATACAGTGACTGTTTTTGATGAACCAAAAAAAGAGGCTCTTCGTGCTGAATTAGAATATACAGTGCTTGAAACCGATGAAAAACATTCTCTGGTTGAAGTACATTTAATTACAGGAAGACCTCATCAAATTCGTGCACAGTTCTCCCATATTGGTCATCCTCTTCTAGGGGATACAAAATATGGAAGTCGAGAAAAGTATGCTCATGGAGACATTGCTCTCTCTGCTGTTGAACTTGGTTTTGAGACAGCAACAACACAGGAGTGGAAAGTTATACAAAAGGATATATCCCTATAATGGAGAGATGTCAGAGTGGTTGAATGTACGGCTCTCGAAAAGCCGTGGGTCCAAAAGGCCTCAAGGGTTCAAATCCCTTTCTCTCCGCAGTTTGTAAAAAAGTGAGTTTATGTGCTCATTTTTTGTTTTTGTTATTCAAGTGGAAACATGGTAATATTTATTATAGGTAAAAGTTTATATAAAAATTATGTTAAAAAATAAAAAAGTTGCAATTTTTGATGGACAACAAATTCGTCGTCATTGGGATGAAAAAAAAGAAAAATGGTATTTTTCTGTTGTGGATGTTATCGCTGTTTTAACTGATAGCGATAACCCCCAAGTTTATTGGCGTGTATTTAAAAAACGTTTACTTGATGAAGGTTTTGGTGAAACCGTTACAAAATGTAACGGTTTGAAAATGAGAGCATTAGATGGTAAAATGCGACTTACTGATGTTGCAGATACGGAAGTTGTGCTACGTCTTATACAATCTATACCCTCACCCAATGCCGAGCCGTTTAAGCTGTGGTTGGCACGTGTAGGATATGAACGTATAGAAGAAAATTATGATCCAGAGTTAGCTATTAATCGGGCTTTAAATACTTTTCTTAAAAAAGGTTATTCCAAGGAATGGATCAATCAGCGACTTAAAAGTATAGAAGTGAGGAAAGCTTTGACAGATGAATGGGAAAAAAGAGGAGTAAAGCAAGGAAGTCAGTTTGCAATATTAACAGATGATATAACTTTGGCTTGGGCTGGTATGAACACACGAGAGTATAAGAATTATAAGAGTTTAAAAAAAGGAAATTTGCGAGACAACATGACTAATCTTGAGCTCGTATTGAATATGTTAGCTGAGACTGCGACTACAGAAATTTCTCAGAAGATTGAACCTAAAAATCTTGTTGAGAATAGAAAGGTAGCGAGAGAGGGAGGTACTATCGCTGGTAATGCTAGAAAGCAGATTGAAACCAAAACTGGCAAGAGAGCAACCAGTAAATATAATTTCAAATTAGATCAAGAACAAAAAAAGTTAAAAGGTGATTCAAAAAAATAATATGAAAAAATCATTTATTTACTCAAGTATATTTATTCTCCTCGTCCTTTTGGGTGTTTTGTTTTTTGTATATTCAGAGAATCATACACAAAATGGAGAAAAGTATTCTGGAAAAGATATGGAATTTGTGTATCCAAATACACTTACTTTGGAAGAAAAAAAGGATGAAGTTATTTTGAGTCATGCGGTACCTTTTGTTCATCCAGATCCTTGTGATTTCCGTGGAGATGGCGAAGACCTTCAGGAAATTAGAGATTTTCACGTATCTCTTGAACTGATAGAAAATACCATGGATGATGTGATAAAACAAAAACAATGGGATACTTTTGAAATGAATGTTTCTCCAGGGTATATTGATGAATATTCTGTTGGAAATTATCAGGGGTATAGAGTAATGAATGGAATTGAAGGTTGTGGATATTTTTCATATTATTTCCCCTTGGGTGAAGAAAAGACATTGTATCTGACTCGTGCATATGTGACTGAATTATTGCCAATTACGAGTGAATATGAAAAACATTTAGCTCTCCCAAATATTTTTGTTCCAGAGAGAGAAGAAGCAATTTTTGAATCCATACTTTCTTCATTTAAAGTGATCAGGTAAGAGCCTTTTTTTCTCGCCTGTTTTTTGTTATACTATGTGTATATGAAATTACGTGCAACAAAATTTAAACACTATTTCCTCCAGGATATTAATCCTGTTATCCGTTTTCTCATCATGTCGGATACCATTTTTATGGGGGCTCTTGGACTTCTTGGTCCTATTTTTGCTTTGTTTATTCAGGACTATATTGAGGGAGGAAATGCTGCTGTTGCTGGTATTGCTGCTGGAATTTATTTGTTTACCAAAAGTATGCTTCAAATTCCAGTTGCGCATATTATTGATAAAATACGAGGAGAAAAAGATGATTTTTGGTTGATGGTAATTTTTACCATGTTGATTGCACTTGTTCCTCTGTTATATTTGGTGATCCATACTCCAATGCAATTGTATTTGGTCCAGTTTATTCTCGGATTCTTTACAGCATTCACATTCCCAACATATATGGCAATGTTTACTCGTCATATAGATAAAGAAAAGGAAGGAACAGAATGGGGGGTATATTTTACTTTAACAGATTTAATAAGTGCTGCATTTGCATCCCTCGGGGGATATATCGCGACCACACATGGTTTCCAAACATTGATTTTCATTGTCGTGACACTTGCATTTTCTGGTTCATTGTTTCTTTGGCCAATTAAGCCATATATTCGTATGCCAGAGAAAAAGAAAAAGCGTAAATAAAAATGAATATGCCATTTGACCTAAAGGAGAATGAACATTTTTTTGACTGGAATTCCCAGGAGGATGAAGGACAACTTGCTGTTGATGTCTTTGAAACAAAATCAGAGCTTGTTGTTATTTCTACGCTTGCTGGAGCTGATTCAGAAAAAATTGATGTTTCTGTCCATAATGATCTGCTGACGATTCGTGGAGAAAGACCTTTTCCAATATCTTCAGGAGAGAAAGTAGACAGTATTTATCATAGAGAATGTTTTTGGGGAAAGTTTTCTCGAACAGTAGTTCTTCCTGTGGATGTAAAAGGAGATTTGGCACGCGCAGAGTACCATAATGGGGTTCTCATTATTCGTATTCCAAAACAAGAGAGAGAAAAAAGAATACCTGTAACTATTGTAGAAGAATAATATATGGAGTTTGGAGAAAAAAAAATATCTGTCTCACTGAATAAAGTGAGCATTTCAATTGGTATTGTTGTCGGAGTCCCAATCATACTGTTTCTGGGATTTTTTGCATATGCATCAGCGTATGGGGAAAAAGTATATCCTGGTGTACAACTCGGTGATATTCCACTCGGAGGAATGGGAAAAAGTGAATTAAAAAGTCTTTTAGAACAAATGACAGATAAAGTTATTTCAGATGGTATACAATTTGAAGTTCTTTTGGGAGATAAAAAAGAGTCTTTTGTCATCCATCCAATTATTACTGGAGAAGGGGAGGCTATCGAGCTTTTCCATTTTGATATGGATTCTGAAATAGAAAATATATTGCATGCTGGAAAAAGTGGTGGAATATTTGGACAGACTTGGGGATTTGCTCAGAGTCGTTTTGGAAAGAAACATATTCTTTCTTTAGCACATCTGAATATAGAAAAAGATAAATTAAAAGAAAGTATTGAAGAACAGGCCAAACAATACGAAACGCTTCCTGTGGATGCGACGATTGTTATTGCAAACACAGATCCTTTGCAATATAGTTTTGTTTCTTCTACTCCTGGATATGTTTTTTCCTATGACGAAATTCTCGGGAAAGTAGAAGATGATTGGAAGAAACTCAAAGTTCCAAATTTACAATTGCAAACACAAAAACAAGAGCCAATGATTCATGATGAAGAACTTCTCGCAATTGTAGCTCGTGTACCTGTTGTATTTGAGACTGGGCCAATGGATTTAACCTATGTGGATTCACAGACAAAACTCCAAACAACCTGGAAAATATCTCTCTCCCAAATTGCAAATTGGATAGAAATGCAGGATATTCCAGATAATGGATTTGGTTTTGGCTTGAAGGCAGATCCTGTGAAAGAATATTTACAAAGTGTTGTTGGAACAAAAGTAAATGTCGCTCCAAGAGATGCAAAATTTTCTTTTGATGAAGAAAATTTGCGTGTGAAAGAATTTCAGACATCACGTCCAGGGATTGAACTTGATGTAGAACAAACCTATGCAGATTTGAACGGAGCCATACTTCAAAGAACTCTTCATGATGATGGTTTTACAAAATCTGTACAAATTACGGTAAAGCAGGCAGAACCAAATGTAAAAACTGGTGAGGTAAATGATCTGGGTATTACTGAAGTGCTCGGAGTAGGAACTTCCAATTTTTCTGGAAGTCCAAGAAATAGGATATTGAATATTAAAAATGGAGTGAAATTATTGGATGGTATTCTCATTAAACCAGGAGAAGAATTTTCTGCTATTCAATATACACGACCATATACAACAGACAACGGATATGTTCCAGAATTGGTAATTAAGGGAGATGAAGTAAAACCAGAAATTGGTGGGGGACTCTGCCAAATTGGAACAACCCTTTTCCGTATGGCAATGAATGGGGGAATGGAAATTACACAAAGAAGAAATCATTCACTCGTTGTGTCATATTATAATGATCCTGTAAATAAACTCCCAGGAACTGATGCTACGATTTATGAACCAGCACCAGATTTTCGTTTCAAAAACGATACAGAACACTATGTTCTCATAGATACAGAAGTAAACACCAATTCCATGGAACTCATTTTTACCCTCTGGGGAACAAGTGATGGAAGACAGGCATCATTTACTCATCCTATAGTTCATCGTTGGTTATCTCCAGGAGAAAAGATTGTAAAAGAAACAACCACGTTGGAACCAGGCAAACAAACCTGTCAGCATAGCTATATTGGAGCAGATACCTCCTTTACCTATACAAGAATCATGCCAAATGGAGAAAAACAAGAAACTCTCTACGAAAGTCACTATCGACCACTTCCAGAGATTTGTCTTGTGGGAGTAGCACAGAAAACAGAAGAGGCAGGAGCAGAGATTCTTCCCCTAACTGAGCCAGTTCCTGTAGAATAATAAGAAAAAGAATAAAAACACCCAAACAGGGTGTTTTTTTGTGTTATGCACCATAACCTTGACAAAACCACAAAAATATGGTAAATTCTCTTGTTCTTTCCAATTCACAACCCCGGCAAAGAATGCCGGAAAAATTCGGTCAGAAATGACCAGGAAGGATGTACCCATGGGTACCCTGACGTTGGAGTCTGTGGCCCAGAAGTTCCTCGAGGCGGATTCTGAACTCGAGGGTTTGACCGTCGAGGACCTCCTCTGTGATGAGGTCATCCGGCCTATCATCGAGCAGGAGTTCAAGATGATGAAGGCGGACCTCATCCTCAAGGCCCGGGAGAAGCTCCTGGGCAAGAAGGTGGAGGTCGTCGAGCAGAAGACAGAGCCCGAGATGGCTCCGGTCGAGACGCCGAAGCCGGCACTGCCGCCCGAGGCTCCCAAGCCGACGGCGACCGAGAAGCCGAAGGGGCCCAAGTTCCGGCACCCCACGGACGAGGAGATCGTCAAGGTCTCTGATCCGGCCATGGTGCCGGCGGAGTTCCTGACGCGCAACGACGCACCCCTCATCCTCATGGCCTTCCGTTGGCTCCTCTGCCAGGCGCTGTACGCCTTGGACCAAGAGTACAATTGGAAGGATGGTGAGGGAGGTGACCGGCCTGAGGCCCTCAGGGACAAGCGCGAGGTGATCAAGTCGATTCTCAGACGGGTCGTGAAAATTCTTCAGGGACTCTTCGGCATCTCCAAGGCCCGGTACAATGAGTTCGAGGCGGACGATGTGGCAATGGAGGTCACTGTCGTCCTCATCAAGGACCACATGACCGGTTGGGGTGAGATCTTCGGAAATATGCCGAAGTTTATTACCCGTCACCAGGCATTGGAGAGGAGTCGCCCTGCATGGGTCCCGAATGGGCTCCTGGTGGTTGATCCCCCGAGCCTGCTCCCTGGCGTCCTGCGGGCGCTCCAGCTCTTCTTGCATATCGCAGGGGAGCAGCAGAGAAAGCAGGAAGTTGGGAAGTGGATCGTGGGTCCCTGCTTCGGCGGAGATTACCACGATTTGAACTTCTACTTCGCCACCGAGGAGGAGAGGGAGCTCTGTGCTTGGATCCTCCTCGACACCAGCGACGACCCTTCCTCCGCCGAGCTGGTGGAACTCTTCTCACAGAAGAAGGTTCACCTGTTCCGGGTGGATGAGGATCGTCGTAGTGGCGGGGATTTCACCCCTCGTCCGACCCGTCCAATCCCTCCTCCGAATGGTGTGTTCGGGAGGGGCGACCACAGCTTCCTGCCCAAGATCACCCAGAAGGGTCAGACTCCCGTGACGCCGGCGAAGAATCGGCCACGGGAGGAGTCTCTCCGCGACAAGATCGTAGAGCTCAGGGGGTCGACGAGGCCAAGGCGAAGGCCATGGCCAAGAACATCACCAAGGGGATCACCAACGACGAGCTTCCCTGCTTGTATCAGGAGGGGAATCTTGCTGAGGACGAGTGCCTGATTACGGCTCAGGATCTCCTGGCGACCCGGGCGGTCAACATGCGCCTGTTGCCCGACGCCGATGAGCTCTTCGTCGCTAAGGTCGCCATGGCCGGGGGGCTCACGCTCGAGGAGCTCAACAATCAGGTCGAGGCCAAGAAGGCCGAGATCAAGAAGGAGAGTGAACAGGCCACCCGGGCCCCCGATCGGTCCCAGATGAGGACCATCGAGCAGATCCACACCTCCGCCCCCGCCGTCCGAGGACAGGCCATCGCCAGGGCCAAGGACAAGACCAACCGGAAGAAGGACGAGAAGGAGGAGAAGCCCAAGAAGGTGGTCAAGAAGTCGGCCACCTGATCTACCCACCACTAAACCAAACCACCTAGAGTGCCAGAGGGGAGAAATCCTCTCTGGCTACTCGTATTCCACAGTTGGGCTTGACAAAGCTTGTAAAATGTGGTATAGTATTGGGTCGTGAATAAAATATATAGAGATTGTGCTTATTTTAGCAAAAAAGTAAACATTTCCCTGTATCGTTTATAAGTACGAGGATATAGAACACGTCTGTATTAGATGAAAGCAAAGATTGATTATTGTTCATAAGTAGTACGTACGGTTCTGTATCCACGACAAGCATGGGGATGTGTTTTGGGGTTTTACTGGCTCAGGCTCGTAGATTGCCATAACACATCTTCTTGGATACAGATTAAGATCCAGTGAGATCTTATCTACAAATTCGCTTGTAAGCCCGGCTGTTTCGACAGTCGGGTTTTACTTTTTTATACACAGAAGAGGGGGGCTTGATTTATTTTCCGGGATAGGGTATAATCAATGCGGTTTTCCTTCGGAAAATCAATTACAATCAATTCGATGGTAGCTCAGCGGTAGAGCAGTTGGCTGTTAAATGATAGCAGCCCACGATGGAAACATTGTGGTGCAAAACAAGGTGAATTGCTGGAAGCCCTAATTCATTCATTTGAATGGGTAATCAGCAGCCAAGTCCTTTTTACTTGCCGTAAGGCAGTGTTTGGGAAAGGTTCAGAGACTATCCCGTGTTCATAGATTATCTATTGAACTGTATGGGAGTACTTGCGTAATAATTTATTATTACGTCGGGAAGCGCCTTGCACCCTAACGTCTCCTTTATGGAGTTTTGGCGAGGGTGATGATATAGTCCACGCTTTAAGGAAACTTGAGGATAACGTGTAACCAATTGGTCGTGGGTTCGATCCCCACCCATCGAGCGGATATAAATAATGGTGAACAAGCCATTATTTTTTTAATACAAAAAGTGGTTTTGAATATATATCATACTTATGGTAAGATGATTACATCTAATTCTTGTATTTTATATATGTTCTACGATGCCATATTAAATTCGATTGCTGATCCAGTCTTTGTAAAAAATGACAAGTTTGAATTTGTCTATCTTAACGACGCTTTGTGTGATATGTTGGGGCTGACGAAAGAAAGTATAATGGGAAAAACCCTTGGCGAATCTCTACCCAAAGACGAAATGGAACACTTTTTGGAAGTCGATAAGACAGTGCTAGATTCTGGAATAAGTAATGTTAGCGAGGAGCCACTAACAGGAAAGGGTGGAAAAACTTTAACAATAGTTACAAAAAAAACACGGTTCATTGATGAAAAAGGAAATAAATTTATTGTGGGTATAATACGAGATATTACGAAATTAAAAAAGGTTGAATTAGAGCTTCAAGATAAAATTTCTGAATTAGAAAAAATGAATGAAATGACGATGGGTAGAGAATTGAAAATGATTGAACTTAAAAGAGAGATAGAGGAATTAAAAAAGAAATAACTATTTATTTAATTGTTGTATTTTGGTTCGAACGTCGTACGCGACCGCGAGCATAAAATAAAAATAAGCCCTTTCATCGGGCTTATTTTTTATTATTCTGCTATTTATTCACAGGAACATTTGCAGTCAGAACCGCAATCTTCTTCGTCCCCACAGTCACAGTCTTTTTTGCATTCGCAGTCTGGTGAGCATGTACATGCTTCCTTATCGCCTTGGCAGTCGCAACCACAGTCGCAAGTGCAGGTACATTTTTTTTCTTCGTCCATATTTTTATGATTAGAATGAATTAATTTTTTATAATAAATTCTTGAAAAATTGGTAATTTTTTTATTTCTTCTTCTGTAATTATATGGGAATCGTAGGAAAGAGTAAAGGTGCTTGGTATTTGAAAACGTACTTGAGTAATACCATCTACCTTTTTTAGTTCATTGGTTATAAATGGAGCATGTCCTGTACAGGGAATATCCAACTGTACTTTCATGGTGTTTTGTTCTTGTATTCCATAGGCATAGTCTGTTGAATAATTTGCCATCAATGGAAATACCACAAGGAATAATAATATATTTGTAGTGAGGGTTATTGTATAGAGGGTAGTCAGGTATTTCCATTTGGTTTTTATTTTCTCTTTTGAACAGCAATTATTTTTTTGAGGAAGAAGAAAGCCGAAATGGTTGCAAAAATAAGAGAAAGGAGAATGACCCAGAGTGAAAAGTAAGGCATCAAAAGAATTTTTTTGAAGAAGGTAGAGGCTACGAATGAACCAAAAGTGGAAAGGATAATAACGAGAATACAAAATGAATGGGGGAGTATACCGGACCAGATTCCAGAAATAATAGATTTCTTTTTTTCATCTGGATTGGTCAGAATTGGACAACATTCTGACATAAAAACTATTTATTAAATAAGTTGGTCACTTTTAATATTTCGTCTGTCATTTCTTTTTTCTTTTTTTCACTGCCTGTGTCCATTGCATTTCGGAAGCAGGTGTTTAGATGATTTTCCATGAGCATTTCATGTGCAGAACGGAGTAAGCCAATGACTGCCAAGTTTTGTTGCATAATATTGATGCAATATTCTTTGTCTTCGGACATTTTAATTATTTTGGATATGAGAGTTTGAGCCTTTTTAAAATTTATGAGTATTTTTTCTTTTTGTTGTTCCATATCAATTGTATAAAAGTTATATATACCTGTACCTAGGGTGTAGGTATATTATGCAGGAAATAATTTATAACGTCAACACGTGTTTATCCACAGGTTGAATCAGGTGTCTGTGTTTTATTATAAAAATCCCAGGGAAATGGGATTTTTATAGTCTTATTTTTTATTTTTATTGTTTTAATAAGAGAGGATTTTTTGCCTCGAGATTATAGAGCTCTGGATCAATACTTCTGCTAAAGCAAATACGTCCAGCTTCATGATCCCAATTTTTTTGGAAGGACCCATAGGATGAAGTATATGGAACCATTTCTTTTCCTCTTTGTGGAAAGTCTTTGTCTGAAGTAGAAAAATCTGCACAGAGTTCAAATTCTAGTTTGTCTCCAATAATATATTCATAATGTTGTTTTGTATCTGGATCCGTAGGTACCACAAAACCAGAGATATTGTCTTGAAGTGCTTCTAGATTATTTGGAAGTGTTTCTTTTCTCACCCAATAATCTACGATTTGTCCTTGTACTGTTTGGAGATCTTGTATTCTTTGATCATCCATTTTTCTTTTGCGTTGTTCTAGAGGAGTTCCTACTATGAAGAATCCTGTAATGATGCTTCCGAGGACGACTACAGAAACAACACTTGCGAGAATTTTTGGAATATTTGTTTTTGTTCCTTTGCGTTTGAGTTCCCACATATAGTATCCAAATACTGCAAGTGCTACGAGGAGAACAACACATACTTTGAAGAAGAATTTGATTGTGAGTTCACCATCAAGAAAGTTATATACAAAAATCATGAGGTCAACAATAATGGTAATTGCAGAAATGAAGAGTGTAAAATATATGAGCCATTTACGAAGCTTGAGTTCTCTTTTTTCAGGGTTAGCATGTAAATCTTTTGCTAAAAGCCAAGATGTGAGTAGATATGCAGGAACGGCGATGAAGAGAATGGAACTAGACCAACGAACTCCATCTGCTATGGCGGTGAAGTAATAATTCAATGCATCTGGGAAAAGAGCATTTATGTATTGGATATTGAGGGTAATAAACCCAATTACACTGAGATAAAAAGTGACGATGTTAAAGAGATGTAAAAATACATCTTTTGGGGTACCTTTAATATTTTTTTCCATATATTTAGATATGTGATTTATATTTGCATTATACGCTTTCGTTTTGGCATCGTCAAAGGAAAATTTATGTTTACTCATATTATTTTATGAGTTCATATTAAAAATGATATACTATGAGTAATATTAATAATTGATTATGAAAAAAAATATAAAAAATCAGGTTGTCGTTTATCAGACAAAAACTGGAGCCATTGAATTAAAAGGTGATTTAAAAAAAGAGACTTTGTGGGCTAGCCGTATGCAAATGTCCAAAATGTTTGGAGTAAATCCACAAGCCATATCGAAACATATCCAAAATATTTATAAAGAAAAAGAACTGAAAAAAATAACAACTAGTTCCAAATTGGAACTAGTTCAGAATGAATCGGGAAGACAAGTTCATCGTAAAATTGATATATACAATCTTGATATTCTGATTGCTGTTGGTTATAGAATAAATTCTGTTGTTGGTACAAAATTTCGTCAATGGGCAACTAAAACTTTACGTGAACATATAACAAGGGGTTATACGATTAATCGATCAAGAATCAAATATAATTATGCCGAATTCATGAAAGCCGTGGAAAATATAAAAATGTTATTACCACCAAATGGTGGAGTGGATCAGTCAAGTGTTTTGGAACTTATATCAGCTTTTTCTGCAACTTGGCTTTCCTTGGACGCCTATGATAAAGATAATCTTGTTACTTCAGGATCAACAAAACGTTCTGTTCAGCTTACTGCAGAACAACTGAGAGAGGCATTGTCTGATTTTAAAATTGCTTTAATGAAGAAAGGGGAGGCTACAGACTTATTTGGTACAGAAAGACAAACCAAAAATGTTGAAGGTATTGTTGGAAATGTTATGCAATCTTTCGGAGGAAAGTCTCTATATCCAACGGTGGAGGAGAAGGCAGCTCATTTATTATATTTTATGGTTAAAAACCATCCTTTTATTGACGGAAATAAGAGGAGTGGAGCATACGCCTTTATTTGGTTTCTTAAAAAAACGGGTACACTTAACCTAAGTATAATAAATCCTACGACACTCACAGCGCTAACATTATTTGTTGCAGAAAGTGATCCTAAGAATAAAGAAAGGATGGTAAAATTAATTTTACAGTTACTACGAAAGTAAAAAAAGATTTTATTTTTTTAATATTTTCTCTGGAAGTTTATAGTTACTATAATTTTTGAGAGATTCAATGATTGAGTTTAAGAAATTGGTAGCGTTATCTGGTTGAAATATCTTATAATCAGATAATACGGGAAAATTCTTTTTGTGTTTCATCATCCATGATTCTCCAATTTCCTCTGCACTATAAAAGGAATGTGTCATATCAAGAAAGAGCAGGAAAGTCAGGATGTACACAATACCTAATTTTGTACGTGATTTTTTATAATGCTCAACTTTTTTTGTAATGGCCTTGGAGAGGAAAAAATAATAGAGAAAACCACTCACAAGCCAGTAGGAAAAAAAAAGGGGACATATCCATCCATTGAGATTTCCCCATTCATCTGAATAGTCCCACAGACGAATGTGGTAAAAGTATTGAAAGAACCATCCTGAAATACATTCCATGAGTGTTGCGAGTATTGCAAATATGAGGATTTTATAAAACCAGTGTAATTTCTTTTTATTCAGTATGAGAGTCAAGAGTACCAATCCAAAACCGTAGATTGGGAGAAAGGGACCACTGAGGAATCCTGGATTCACGATATGATGATCAATGAGAGAACGGTAAATGAGTTCAAGAATCCAACCAAAAAAACTTCCAAAGAGAAAAATGAATATATATTTATTGATTGATTGTCTCATGTCTTCCATAATCTCTCAGTATACTCTAAAAAAATAAAATATCCCATTCTCTGGGATATTTTATGTACTTTTTTAATGTTTTAGTTTGTTTTATGTCTTTTGAGAAGGAATGTGAGGATTGGTGGAGTGAGGAGTGTGGTCAAAATTACCATGATAATGATTATTGAGAATATTTCATCTGAGATAACATTCAGAGATTTTCCAATCATTGCAAAAATCAAACCAACCTCACCTCGTGGAATCATACCAAATCCAACAATATATTTATTTACATTTCCTGCAACGGTTCCTGAAACGATTTTACCAATGAATGCTACTGCTGTAATTGCAAGTGCAGTGACGAGTATTGGTATATTGAACATGGTCTCCAATTTTACATTCATACCTGTGACAACGAAAAATATCGGGACGAGGAGCATTCCAACAGGGTGAATTAAATCTTCAATATGTCTTTCTGCATGAGGTTTAATAGCTTCTAATATTTTATTTTTTGATGATCCATCTAAATCTTTAATAGCCTCTTTGACATCATCAACCACATGAGGATCCTTGAAGTAGGAAAAATGAACAGGATCAAGAATGAGTCCTGCTGCAAATGCTCCAACTATTGGTGCAAGTCCAATTTCCTGAGCAAGAAAAGCAAATATAAGACCAAAACTGATAGCAAGTGTAAATTTCATTCCTACACCAGTATTAATTTTGGAAAATAATTTTCCGAGTTTTGGTGCTATGAGTTGTCCGAGGACAATTGAACCAACAAGGAAGAGAATTGCTTTTGCGGTAATCCATCCAATCATGCCAAAACTCACACTTCCAAGAGTGGCAATGGCAGAGACGATTGCTAATATAATAAGACCAAGAACATCATCAATCACCGCTGCCCCAAGTACAATTTGTGCTTCTGGAATATGGAGTTTCTTGAGATCTTGGAAAACTCTTGCTGTAATACCAACAGATGTTGCTGTGAGTGCTGCTCCAAGAAATAAATAAGCGGTTGATGTGAGCCCCGGTAAAATCCAAGGACCAACGATATATGTTCCAAGTACAAAGGGAGCAACGACTCCAACACAGGCAACAAAAAATGCACGAAGTCCTACTTGTTTCATTTTTTGTATATTTGATTCAAGTCCAATTTGGAAGAGGAGAATAACAACCCCAAGTTCTGAGAGAAATGTGATAATAGGATCTTGTTTGATTGGTTCAAAGAGAGAAATTCCGAGGAGTGCAAGGTTTCCCATCACGACACCAATTACCAGTTCACCTAATACAGAAGGTTGACCAAATCTTTCCACCAAGCTTGAGATTTTTGCCATAATGAGTATGACAGCAATCCACAAAAATGTGAAAGCAGCTGAGTGACCACCACTTGCTTCTGAATCTCCAGAGGCAAGAACAAAAGAACCAAAAAGAAAGGAACAAAAAAATGCGAGCAAAGCCACATTTCTTACCTTATAATTCCTCCAATATGTTAATGAAAATATATTCATAGGCATATATATTTGAATTAAAAACGTAAATAGTATATCTGTTTTTTAAAGGTATATCAAGAGTATCCCTATTTTTTATTGACTTTTCTTTCTTTTTCAGCTAATTTATAAGTATTGTAATATATTTTTTATGAGTTTTTTTCAAATATTTTTTATTGCTTTTGCTTTGTCCTTGGATGCGTGTGCTGTTTCGGTTGCAAATGGTGTTTGTAATAAAAATATATCATATGGGAAAGCATTCCTCATGGCTTTTTCATTTGGTCTGTTCCAGGCAGGAATGCCAGTAATTGGTTGGTTTTTTGGAATTTCACTTGAACGAATTATCTCTTCTTTTGATCATTGGATTGCCTTCCTTTTACTCGGAGTTCTTGGAGTAAAAATGATTTGGAATGTTTTTGAAAAGCAAGAAAAAAAGAATATGACAATTCAAGGAATTCGTACTTTGTTATTATTATCTTTGGCTACAAGTATTGATGCTCTTGTTGTAGGAGTTTCTTTTGCTTTTGTTCCTGTATCCATTTGGTATGCTGTCAGTGTTATTGGTGTGGTAACTTTTTTCTTTTCTCTGATATCTCTTTATGCAGGAAAACTTGTAGGAACTTGTTTAGGCAGAAAGGCAGAAGTATTCGCTGGATTGATACTCCTCGGGATAGGAATAAAAATACTTTTGAGTCATATATTATAAAAAGGACCTGGCAGGTCTTTTTTCTTTTTGTTTACTTTTTTTGATAAAAGAAAAACCACCAGTTTTGGTGGCTCTCGAATAAGAGTGTTCGTCTATTTATTTTTTATAACTTTATCTGCAAGTCCGTATTTAACGGCTTCCTCAGCACTCATGAAGTTGTCACGGTCAGAGTCTTTTTCTATTTTTTCTACAGATTGACCTGTGTGAGTTGCTAGAATTTTATTGAGTTTCTTTTTTGTCTTGAGAATGTGTTCAGCATGAATTTCAATATCACTTGCCTGTCCCTCTGTTCCTCCCATAACTTGGTGAATCATGACTTCACTGTTTGGAAG
>JAZDMW010000016.1:0-18539 GCA_043800545.1 Candidatus Magasanikiibacteriota bacterium
GATGTACAAATTAATGCCATCCGTCGGGAACTTGAACTGTTGGTACAAGTGGGAATCATAAAGGAAATTGAGAAGAAACATGAGGGTATTGGAAGTAAAAGCGGGGAGACTCTTCGAAAGTATTATGCTATTGACCCAACCTGTCCTTTTTATTCTGACCTCATGAACATGTTTATTAAAGATCAAACAGTGAGTGAGCAACAATTTTTAAAGGATGTGAAAGAAAAAGCTGGAGAGATTAAGCTGTTCTTGCTGACAGGAAGGTTTACAAATGATCATGATTCTACCAGTGATATGCTTCTTGTTGGAGATATTAAACCAAGAGTTCTTGAGAAATTGATTGAAGAGCATGAAAAAGAATATGGTTTTGAAATTCGTTATACGGTGATGACCGAAAAAGAATATCGTGAAAGAAGATATGTTATGGATAAATTTCTTTTTTCTATGTTTGAAGGAAAACATGTGACTGTGGTAGATTTATTGACTGAAGAAAAGTAGTATGTACTTACGTATTGACATGTCCGTAAACAATGTAATTTCATTGGCACTGTTTCAAGGAAAAGAAAAAATTTGTAAAAGTTATGAGGGGAGAAATCGTGAGCTTTTGGAATCTCTGTCTACTTTTTTAGAAGAAGAAAAAAAGTCTCCGAAAGATATACAGGGTATTGCAGTCGTAGTAGGCGTTGGCAGTTTTACAAGTACACGCATTGCCACTGTGATTGCCAATGTTTTTGGATTTGTTGAAAATATTCCAATTATACGAATCTTTGAAGATGAAAAAGAGAAGTATGCTCTTCTTGAAAAGAAATTAAAAAAACAAAAAAAAGGAGTTTATATCTCTGCAAAATATAGTGGTGAACCAAATATACAAAAATAATTATATTTGAATGTTTTCTGATTATACAAGATATCGCATCTATGAAATACTTCCAGGGCTTTCCATCTGGTTAAGTTTGATTTTGATGATATATTTTTCTTTTGTTGCACCGCTTGCAATGATATATTTTATTATTATTTTCGATATTTATTGGGTACTCAAGGTTTTGAATTTTTCTTTTTACCTTTTGGTCGCTTGGTCACGATATTATAAAACAAAAAATAGTGATTGGTCAGATAAAATGAAACACGAATGTGATGATTGGGATAAAAAACATCATGTTGTTTTTTTGACAGTATATACAGAAACTTGGGATGTGGTAAAAAGTTCTTTGCAGAGTCTTGCAATCGCTGTGTATGATCCATCAAAGTTTACTATTGTGATTGCGGGAGAAGAGAGAAAAAAAGAAAATTATGAAGAAGTGTTAGAAAAAGCGAAAGTACATTTTTCTAAATGTTTTGGAAATATTATAGGAACACTTCATCCAATGAATTTACGAGGGGAAATTCCAGGAAAGGGATCGAATCTCCATTTTGCAGAACACCAGGTAAAAGAATTCATTGATAAAAATCAATGGAAGTATGAGGATGTTATTGTTACGGTTTTTGATATTGATACGGTCTGTGATCATCAATATTTTACGTATCTCACATATTTATATTGTAAACATCCACGACCAACGAGATCTTCGTTCCAGCCAGTTGCACTTTTTAACAATAACATGTGGGAATCTCCATCTGTACTCCGTGTTATGGCGTTTGGTACAACATTCTGGGTTATGACTTCTCTTGCACGTCAAGATTCTTTGGTTACATTTTCTTCACATTCCATGAGTTTCCTTGCTTTAGTTGATGCAGGATTTCATGAAAAGAGAATTGTGAGTGAAGATTCACGTATTTTTTATCAATGTCTGCTTCATTACAATGGAGATTATGAAGTAACGCCAATGTATATTCCTGTATCTATGGATACGGTTCGCGATGATAAATGGTGGGTGAGCATAAAAAATTTGTATAAACAACAAAGACGTTGGGCTTGGGGGGTTGAACATGTTCCGTTTCTTCTTTTTGAGTTTTCTAAAAAGGGGAAGGAATTTCCATTCTGGAAGAAATGTAAATGGATATTCCTTGAATGGGAAGGAAAATGGTCATGGGCATTGGCAGCTCTTATTATTACGTTTATTGGACGACTCCCAATGTTACTCGCTCCGGAGAGTGTCAGACAAAGTGCTTTATTTTTTAACACCCCACATATTTTGGAAAAACTCATGCTTTTGGCGATGATTGGTCTATTTCTTTCTGCATTATCCAGCATTCCTTTGCTTCCACGACGTCCAAAGTCACAACCAAGACATCGCTATATTATGATTTTATTTCAATGGTTGTTACTTCCTATTTCCATGATATTTGTGGGAGCAATTCCTGCCATCGATGCAGTCACACATCTGATGTTTGGAAAATATCTTGGATTTAACGTGTCACAGAAGAAACGAAAAAATATTTCTTAATTCTATGATTTTTAAGAAAAAAGAAAAAGAAGATAAGCCTGTTTTTTCAGGACGTCTTTTGCGTCCTCGTTTTCAACAATGGTTTTTTAGAATTTGTTTTTTTGTAATTATCATAATTCTTTTTATTTTTATACTCCAAAGATTTGGTGTGTATGGAAAATTTCTTTTTTATACGAATAGAATTTTGGGTGTTGTGTTGCTTATCGTATTTATAGTTTCTTTTTTTGAAAGGATTTTTCGTAAACATGTATTTCTTGAACAGAAAAATGAAGATATTGAACTGATGTTTTCAAATGGAGAAAATATTATTATTTCAAATGAATGGGGGATTCATATATTTGAGGGGATTAATTTTTATTGTTTTACAAAAGGAGAAAATCAGTATCCGCTTTGGTTTGATGTTGATGAAAAGAAAAAATTTAAAAGATTTCTGAAAGAAAATTATATTAAGACTGAAAAGAAAAAAGGGTTTGAGTATTTTTTTATTTAATTGTTATGAAACGAAAAAACATTTTTTTTCTCACTTTGATTCTTGCATTCCTTTTTTTCTCTGGGGTTATTTTTTTAATGTATAAAATTGTTTCAAATACACCTATTGCAGAATTTGTACAAAATGATTTTATACAAGAAAAAATAAAACAGAGTGTCCCTTCTTCAGATATACGATCAGTTGTAGATTTTTTACCAAAATTTCTTGGTATGGAAAAACCAATTACGTATCTCGTTCTTCTGCAAAATAATACAGAGATGCGTCCTGGTGGTGGGTTTATTGGAAGTTATGCCGTTGTTCGTATGGATAAGGGTGTGCCGGAGATTATAATTGTAGATGGAGTAGAAAATTTGGATAGAAATACACCAGATACCTGGAAGCCAAAACCACCACAGGTTTTAACAGATGAACTTGGTGTGGATAGGTGGTATTTTCGGGATAGTAATTGGTCTCCAGATTATGTGGATAATGTTCTCCGTGGGTTATATTATTATGAGGAAGAAGGTGGAACAGAAGCAAAAAATATTGACGCTGTGATTGCTTTTACCCCAACAGTACTTGAAAAATTCCTTCAGAAAATTGGTCCAGTGACAGTGCAGGGTATTACATTTACAGAACAAAATGTAGTAGAAAAATTGGAAAGAGAAGTGGAGTATGATTATGCGGATAAAGGAATTGCTTTCCAGGAGAGAAAACAAATTCTCAAGCCATTTATGGAAGTGTTGGTAAAAGAGGTTGTAAAAGATGGTTTTTTTCATTTGAGTGATTACATGACTTTGTTTCATAATCTTGCAATAGAAAAACATATTTTGGTGTATAGTAAAGACAGAGATATACAAAAAATGTTTGATTCCATAGATTGGAGTGGACGAGTGAAACAGACAAAGGGGGATTATCTTTTATGGGTGGATGCAAATCTCGCTGCTTTAAAAACAGATCATGCCATAAAAAGAAATATTACATATGCTATTACTCCTTATGGAAGAGGAGGATATAAGGCAAAGGTAAGCATGGAATACAGACATACGGGGGTTTTTGATTGGAGAACTTCAAGATATCGTACGTTTGCTCGGGTATATGTCCCGAAAGGATCCGTATTTCTCAATGTTTCTGGTGTAAAAAACGGGGAGGAAGTAGTGAAAGGAGTTGATGGAGATAAAAATTGGTTTGGTGTATTTTATACGCTTGAGCCTGGAGAGACGGGAATCGTGTCCTTTGAATACCTTCTTCCAGAGAATATTGTAACAATGATACAGAGTGGAAATTATACTCTCCTCGCACAAAAACAGCTTGGAACAATTGCCCATGGTTTGACGCTTGATTTAAATTTTGGTAAAACTATATCACGAACCGTGCCAGAATCGAAGAATGAAGAGGTCTTCTCATTGGTGACAGATTTACAGGTGGATAGAGAATTTGCGGTACAGTTTAAGTAATGCGGTAATTTGTAAGAGATATGTTGATAAAAAAAGTAGCTATTGATTTGGGAACCACGAATGTTTTAGTCCATGTGCCAAAAAGGGGAATTGTGATTAATGAACCTTCGGTGGTTGCGATTTCTAAGTATGATAAAAAAGTATTGGCTGTTGGGAGTGAAGCAAAGGATATGATAGGACGTACTCCTGATACGATTACGGCTGAACATCCTTTGAAAGATGGAGTTATTGCAAATTATAAAACAACAGAAGCTATGCTTCGGTATTTTATTAATAAGGCACTCGGTGGTGTTCGTCTTTTTCGTCCAGAAGTTATGGTCGCTGTGCCTGCAGGAATTACCTCAACAGAACGTCGTGCGGTAATTGATGCTGCCATGGCAGCAGGGGCACGAGCGGCATATATTATCAAAGAACCTATTGTTGCTGCTATTGGAGCTGAAATACCAATTGGAAGTGCATCAGGCCATATGATTATAGATATTGGTGGAGGGACTGCAGAAATCGCAGTTATTTCACTGGGTGGTATCGTTTCTTGGGGATCTGTCCGTATTGGTGGCACACGTTTTGATGCTTCAATCTCAGAATATATTCGGAGGAAATATGGATTGGCTATAGGTGATCGATCTGCGGAAGATGTAAAAATACATGTGGGATCTGCTATGTTTATGGATGAACCTATAGAAACCGAGGTAAAGGGAAGAGATATTATTTCTGGTCTTCCAAGAACTATAAAGATTAATTCAAATGATACCACAGAAGCCCTTCAAAGAGATTTGGAAGGACTTATTGATGCTGTAAAAGAAGTACTTCATAAGACACCACCTGAACTTTCTGCAGATGTTATGGATAAAGGAATTATTATGTCTGGCGGATCAAGCATGCTCCGAAATTTAGATGAACTTATCTCTGCTGCAACTGGAGTGGCATGTTATTTGGCAGAGGATCCACTCCTTTGTGTTGCAAAGGGAACAGGGATTGCTTTGGAGAATTTAGATAATTATAAAAGAAGTATTTTGGCTACACGATAGTATGATAATTGGAATTGACGCAACAAGAGCCACTGAAGAACAAAAAACAGGCGTGGGTTGGTATGCCTTTTTTTTGATTCAAGAATTAAAAAAAATTATTCCAAAAGAAGTAACCGTTATTTTGTATACCAATAAACCACTTCAAGGAGTATTAAAAGAATTGCCAGAAAATTGGGAAGAAAAAATATTGTCATGGCCACCAAAGAGGTTGTGGACACAAATTCGTTTGAGTTTTGAAATGCTTTTCCATGCACCAGATATTCTTTTTATTCCAGCGCATGTATTTCCATTGATTCATCCGAAAAAAACAATCATGACCGTGCATGATATCGCTGCAAAAAGATTTCCACATTCTTATTCTCTTTTTGAAAGATTATATTCTTTGTGGAGTGCAAAATTTGCAGGAAAGTATTTATGGAAAGTCATTACTCCAAGTCATTTTACAAAAAAAGAACTTCAAGAGGTTTTTCATTTTGGGAAAAAAGAATCTGACAAAATTTTTGTTGTTCATTTAGGATATGATGAAGCATATAATCGAGAAAAGAAAACTTCAGATGTTGATGTTCTCAAAAAATATGGAATTGTAAAATCATATTTTCTTTCTTTGGGAAGATTGGAAGAAAAGAAAAATACAAAGGAAAGTATACGAGCATTTGCATTGTGGAGAAAACGAAATAAAAAAGATTTCCAATATGTGTGTGTTGGTGGAATTGGATTTGGATATGATGAAATACAAAAAGAAAAAAAGAAGAATGAATTTTCCGAGGATATTCTGGAACTTGGTTGGATTCCTCCACATGATTTGAAGATTATTGTGCGTTATGCAAAAGTTTTTTTGTTTCCAAGTTTGTACGAGGGGTTTGGTATCCCTGCACTTGAGGCAATGGCATCAGGTGTTCCGGTTATTGCAACGAGAGGGCAGAGTGTAGAGGAAATTGGTGGAGATGCACTGTGGTATGCAAAGAGTACAAAGGCTGAAGATATTGCCGAAACTCTTCAAGAAATGTCTCGTTTTGAGGAAAAGAGAAATGAAAAAATACAAAAAGGGTTAGAAAGAGTAAAACAATTTTCTTGGGAAAAAATGGCAGAAGAAACGTGGAATATTTTGTATACAGAGAAATAAATATGGAAGAAATTATTGGACATAAAAAAATATTAGATTTTTTTGAACAGGTACAACAAAATAATTCACTCAGTCATGCGTATTGTTTTGTTGGGCAAAATTCACTTGGGAAAAAATTAGTTGCAAGAAATATTATTGCAGGATTGTTTGGTGTTTCACTCAAAAAATTGGATATCCATCCAGATTTTTTATTTCTTGGACGTGAGATAAACGAAAAAACAGAAAAGACAAAAAAGAATATAGATGTTGAACAAATTCGCGAATTGCGTTCTTTTTTTTCTCTCAGATCATATAGTGGAAGAAAATGTGCTCTGATAGATGATGCGCATCTTATGAGTTCTGGTGCTTTTAACGCTCTGTTAAAGACACTGGAAGAACCTGGAGAAAAGAATATTCTTTTTCTCATGACAACCGATGAAAAGAATCTCCCAGAAACGATTGTTTCCCGTACACAGGTAATATATTTTAATCCGGTAGGAGAAAATGAATTGCGGGAATATATAGATGGAAAAATTGTGGGGGAGGAAAAAGAAAAATATATTGCTTTTTCCGGAGGGGTTCCCGGACGTTTGGTTAGATTTTTAGAAGAAAAGGAATATTTTTTTTGGTTTGAACAAGAGATACAAAGATTTACTCAATTGTTTTTTTCACCATTTTTTGCTAAACTAGAAAGTGTAGAAGATTTGTTTGGGGATAAAACCGATCATATCTCTGCACGTGAAAATTTGCAAGATGTATTGCATATTTGGCTTTTTGTATTACGTGAGTGGCTTCAAATATATTCTGGAAAAGAAAGTATACTGCCAAAGCCAAAGAATATCCTCACTGTTGAAGTTTTTCTTTCTCTTGAAAAGAAAATATATCAAGCAGTTGAGGAGCTTGATGAAAATGTTCATCCACGTTTACTTATTGAAAATATTCTTTTAGAAATACCTTAATTTATATACTATGAAAAAAGTCCACGCAATCTTTTTTTCCATGTTAGCAGTGCTCTTGTTCGGGGGTGCTGGTTGTTTTGGTCAAGACAAACCACAGTATACAGGCCCAGGAGGAATGTATATATCAGAAGACAAAGGAGAAAATTGGAAAGCAATTAATAATTTTCCAACTGCAGACGGAACCAAGAATCTTCAGGCAGTAAGTGTGTTTGCCTTGCAACAGGATCCATTAGATACAGAAGCCCTTTACTGGCAAAGTAAAGAACATGGACTTTTTTATAGTTATGATGCTGGAGCTACGTGGCAAAGACCTGCTTCTGTTTTTCAGACAGGAAAGATTTATAGCGTAGCAGTTCATCCAAAGGATAAATGTACTATTTACGCAACTGATGGACAAAAAATTCTTCGTACTTCAGATTGTAGCCGACATTGGGAAGAACTCTATACACATATTATTACAGAGGAAATTATCCGTTCTTTAGACATTAATCCATTTAATTCAGATGAACTCTCTTTTATCACGGATCTTCATATGTATAGAAGTACTGATAGAGGTGTAAGTTGGGAACGTATACAACGATATAGCCAAGGGGGTCTTGTAGAGTTACAGTATGATCCATTAAATCAAAATGTAATATATCTCGCACGAAAAACACGTGGTCTTTTGCGAAGTACAGATAATGGTATAGTTTTCGATATATTGGATAAACCAATGAAAGGATTTGAAGATGCAAAAACATTTCGTAGACTGTATATTCATCCAACAAAAGCAAATACCATTTTTTGGATATCTAAGCATGGTATTATGCGTTCAGATGATCGCGGAGATTCTTGGACTGCCTATAATTTGGTTACTCCTCCTGGAATTGCTCAAATATATGGATTTGCTATTAATCCAAAAAATGATCAGGAGATCTATTATACCGGTACAGTAAACAACAAATCATCACTCTATAAGTCAGTAGACGGTGGTAAAAAATGGATTACAAAGAAGCTCCCTTCAGGACAAGTTCCAACCCACTTGCATATTCATCCAGAAAAGAGTAATATATTGTACCTAGGATTTACTATCATAAAAGAATAACTCTTAATTGAAACTCTATGTTTTCTCTTGAAATGTATAAAGGAGACTTTGATAAAGCCATTGAATATCTGAAACAGGATATTACGAGTCTTCGTACTGGACGGGCAACCCCTGCATTGGTGGAAGATATTACTGTTGAAGCCTATGGTACGAAGCAACCCCTCAAGTCTGTTGCCTCTATTTCTGTAGCAGATGCAAGGACATTAAATATTGAACCGTGGGACAAATCTGTTATTGGAGATATTGAAAGAGCTATTAATGCTTCACAACTTGGTATTAATCCAGTAAACGATGGAAAACTTCTTCGTCTTCCTCTTCCAGATTTAACACAAGACAGAAGAGCGGAACTTATTAAAGTCCTTCATCAGAAATTAGAAGGAGCAAAAATTGCTATTCGTAAACTTCGTGAAGATGCAAAAAAGGGAATTGAAACTGCAGAAAAAAATAAAGAAGTTTCTGAAGATGAAAAATATGCCCTGACTGATAATTTGGAAAAAATGGTAAAAGATTATAACGAAAAAGTAAAAATGATAGGAGAGGAAAAAGAAAAAGAAATTACTACTGTATAACTGTTATTCTATGAAATGTCCATTCAAGTGTCCAATCAAAAGTAAAGAAGACCTCCTTCAACCACATGTACTTATTATTATTCTCGCTGTTCTTCTTGTTTTGAGTTATGGTTTGTATTCTGTTCTCTCAGGAAAGAATAATATTCCTGTAGAAGAAAAATATTTTCAGGAAGCACAGACAACAGAAACAGATTATCTTACAGATGATGATAAAAAACTTCTTACAGCATTTGGTCTTGTCTCTCCACAAAATGTGAGTCAAGAAGCAATAGAAGATGTTTTAAAATGTTTCAAGAAAAAATTAGATCAAGAAAAAATAAAAACTATCATTGACACTGGTGCAGTGAAATTCCTTGATTATGAAGAAGGAAGAACCTGTATTGGAGAGTGGTAAAAAGAGAAACACCCGAAAGGGTGTTTTCTGATATAATCTAAAAAATAATATATGAATACACCTGAAAGATCAATTCCCAGAGAGTATTCTGAACACAGTGTTCGTTTAACACAAGCTCAGAAAGATGCAGAAGAATCTGCAAAGCTTGAGGAACGTCGTAATCAGGAGGCATTTAGCTTAGGTTTACCAAAAGATGCTACTTGGGAACAAATTATACATGAGATCACACTTCTTGAACAAAAAAATGATGCTCAGGGAAAACCTACAGAAGGTATTATATCTTCTCCAAAGCAAGAAGTTCCTCAAAAGAAAGAAACATTTTCTCAAGATATAGGTGCATTTGCTTCTCGAATGAAAGAGGCAGAGGTGTATCTTACTAATTTAGTTGAAAAAGTAAAAAATAACCCTGGGTTCGAAATGGCAAAAGCAATGGCTCAGTGGGATCAAATGGAACGTGATCTTGTTTCGTATGTAGGCAAATTGAATTATGCAAAGGGAGTGAGTGATGAGGAGGAGATTATGAGAGTTATCGAGCAAAACATGGAGTATTTTGTCAGGATATGGCAAGCATCAAAAAGACTCGAAGCATATATACAACCACTTTTGAATGAAAATGAACCAGGTTCAATTCCAATACGTGATTTTATTAGCAAACTAAAGGGGATTTCTGTAGATTTTGAAAGTAAGTTTCGTCCTCATGGTATAGAATTGGATAGTGTAGAAATTTTGTCACCAGTACCACAGGGTGTTGAAATAGATTATGCACGCGCAGAAGGATTTTTGATAGGTGGTGGAGGAGATAAACTTCCTATGGATGAGATGAGGAAAATGGTTCTTCAAAGACAGAAAGGTACAGAATCTCCAATTGTTACTGATGTTCGAAGCCTCAGTTATTCTATTGGTGGACGGAAAATCAGAAAGACTACAGTCTCAACTTATGATGAAATTGTATGGCTTACTGCTATGCAAGACTCTCCCACATTCCGAACACAATAAAAAAAGATAAACATTATAAAAACACCCGAAAGGGTGTTTTTGTGTATTATTGATTGTTTTTATCTCTTTGTTCTTTTTTTATGAGGAGATAATTTTTATACCAATCATCAGTAATCATTTTTTCTGCTGGGAATTTTTTTTCGTTCATTTCTATTTTTTCAAGTATTATTTTCTTTGGGTCAATATTTAAGGAAATAGCAAGGTCAAGTGCATATATAAGGACATCTGCAAGTTCTTTTTTAATTTTTTCCATTTTTTCTGTATCACTCATCAATTCCTCTTTTGTTGGATTTACCCATTGGAAGAGTTCGAGGAGCTCAGCTCCTTCTATCATGATAGATTTCGCGAGGTCTCCAGGATTGAGGTTATCCCAGCCTCGTTCCTTCATAAAGCGTTCTTGTTTTTGTATTATTTCTTCCATATATGTATGATTAATTCCTTTTGTATTGAATCATTCTTTGTAAGAGAAGTCAAATAGGTATTATTGATTTTTTTCCTACTCTTTGCTATAGTAAATATATCTCACGATGAAGGGGAGTGGCTTCCCTGGAGTGAAAAGACAATCAAGAAAGTAAAAAAACGGGTGGAACCGTCCATAGAGGACCCCGATACGTTGTTTCTACGACATTTTTCGTGAAAGACAATGTGTCGGGGTTTTTTAGCAAATAAATAGAATAAGTAAAAATATATGTCAGACACAATGCAGAAAATAGTTTCACTGTGCAAACGTCGAGGTTTTGTATTCCCAGGATCAGAAATATATGGGGGATTAGCAAATAGTTGGGACTACGGTCCACTCGGAGCACAGCTTCGCAAGAATATTAAAGATAGCTGGTGGAAAACTTTTGTAGAAAAGCGTGAGGATATGCTTGGGCTTGATGGTGCGGTTATTTTGAACCCACGTGTATGGGAGGCTTCTGGTCATGTGGCTACTTTTAACGATCCTTTGGTTGAGGATGTAAAAACACATAAGCGATACCGCGCTGATCATTTGCTTGAAGATGCTGGTGTGAATATTCATGGTATGGATATGGCAGCAATGGCACAAGCAATTCAGGAACAAGGTATTAAGAGTCCTGATGGAAATGCACTTTCTGAACCACGACAATTTAATTTGATGTTTCAAACGACGATTGGTCCAGTACAAGAGGATGGAAATACGGTTTACCTTCGCCCAGAAACAGCACAAGCAATTTTTGTGAATTTTAAAAATGTTTTAACCTCCAGTAGAAAACGTATTCCATTTGGTATTGGTCAGATTGGAAAGGCATTTAGAAACGAAATTACTCCAGGGAATTTTATTTTCCGCACATTGGAATTTGAACAAATGGAAATAGAATATTTTATTGAAGAAAAAGATTGGAAAGAATTGTTTACTCGTTGGGAGAATGCAATGCAAGATTGGGCAAAAAGTATTGGTCTTGATGTTTCCAAAATTTCTTTATTAGATATTCCAAAAGAAGAACTTGCACATTATTCTAAAAAAACAATAGATATTGAATTTGAGTTTCCATTTGGTAAGAAAGAACTCTGGGGACTTGCATATAGAACTGATTTTGATTTGCGAAGTCATCAGGAACATTCAAAAGAAAAATTGGAATATACTGATCCAGATGATAATAAGCGAAAGTTTTTGCCTCATGTGATTGAACCTTCTTTTGGTGTAGATAGAACACTCTTGGCACTTCTTGTGAGTGCTTACAAAGAAGAGGTTGTTGATGGTGAAGAAAGAATTGTTCTTCAATTTGCTCCAAACATGGCTCCTTATCAGGTAGCTGTCCTTCCTTTGATGAAAAAAGAACCACTCGGATCTAAAGCAAAAGAAGTTTTTGAAATGCTTCAAAAGAATTTTCGTGTAGAATACGATGATTCAGGAAGTATTGGAAAGAGATATCGCAGAGAGGATGAAATTGGAACACCATTTTGTATAACAATCGATTTTGATACCGTAGAAAATGGAAGTGTAACAATTCGAGAGAGAGATAGTATGAAACAGGAGCGAATATCTATTTCTGAACTGGTTTCGTTTATTGAAGGAAAAATAGTATAAATATATGTACCAAAAATATCAATTAGAAAATAAAATGAATGTTCTTTTGATTCCGCAAGAACATACGAAAGCCGTGACCGTAATGGTTATGTTTCCTGTTGGATCACGATATGAACCAGAAAAATTAGCAGGTGTTTCTCATTATATTGAGCATCTTATGTTCAAGGGGACAGAAAAGCGAAGAAATACGCTTGCTCTCACTCGTGAGATTGATAGACTTGGTGCAGAGTACAATGCTTTTACAGGAAAAGAATATACTGGATATTATATTAAAACTGATGCTTCGTATATTGAGACGAGTTTAGATATACTCTCTGACATGTTATTCCATTCTCTCTTTGATGCAAAGGAAATGGAAAGAGAGAAGGGACCAATTATTGAAGAAATTCGCATGTATAATGATAACCCACTGATGAATATTGAAAATATTTTTGAGGACACACTTTATGCTGGATGTCCACTTGGAAGAGATATCGCAGGAACCGTAAAGCATGTACAGAGTTACAAGCGTGAAGATGTTCTTGCCTTTAAAGAGAAATATTATCAGCCATCAAATATGACGCTTGTTATTGCGGGAAATATCGATGAGAAAACAAAAGATTTAGTAGAAAATTATTTTGGAAAGCATGTTGATACAAAAAAGCCGGTTACCACATATAAACCTGCAGAGTTTGGACCAACCGCAAAAAAATCTCGTTTCGTGGTAGAACAAAAAAAGACGGATCAGGCACAACTTATGCTTGGTTTCCCAGCTTTTGATTACAATGCTGAAGAAAATCCAACCGTATCCGTTTTGAATACTATTTTTGGTGGTTCTATGAGTTCACGTTTGTTTATCCAAATTCGTGAGAGAAGGGGACTTGCGTATATGATACGAAGTGGAAGAGAAAATTTTATTGATTCTGGATATGTCTATATACAAGCAGGTCTTGAGGCAAAAAATATTCCAAAAGCGATTGATGTGGTTGTAAAAGAAATTGAGAAACTTATAGAGAAGGGAGTATCCAAACAAGAATTAGAAGATGCGAAGACACATGTGCGGGGAGCATTTACTTTAGCACAAGAAAGTTCAAGCTTCCAAGCAAATTGGTATGCAAAAGAAGCTCTTTTTGCACATGAAATAAAAACACCAGAAGAATGGTTGGAGTTGTTGGATAAAGTAACAGAAAAAGATATAATTCGTATTGCAAAAAAGATATTTGTACCAGGTAAAATGCGAGTTGCTATTATTGGAGATGTGGATGAAACAAAAATACGTGAAAAAATATAATTTTTTTACTTTTAATAATTTTTTATGAAATATATTTTTGCGAATTGGAAAATGTATCTTGATTTTGACGAATCCAATATTCTCATGAATCGACTCCTCCAAAATGATTTTGATGGAGATTCATTGACTATGGCTATTTTTCCAACCACACTTGCTTTTACTGAAATAGAAAAAGCAACACAAGATACGTTATGGAATGTGGGAGCACAAAATGTTGCATGGGTAGAAAAGGGTGCATATACTGGTGCAATATCTGCACACATGTTTGCTTCTGCTGGTGCAAAGTATGCTCTCGTGGGCCATTCTGAAAGAAGATATGTGTTTGGGGAAAAGGATGAGGATGTGCGGAAAAAGGTAGAAGCCTGTCTTGAGGTTGGGATTACCCCAGTTATTTGTGTAGGGGAGACCAAAGAAGATTATGCAGATGATAAACGACAATACCGAATAAAGAAGCAATTATTGGCAGTTTTTGATGGATTGGAGACAAAAGGAAAAGAAATTGTCATTGCCTATGAACCAGTTTGGGCAATTGGTACTGGAGATGCTGCTACACCTGCGGATGCCGAAGATGTTATTGGATGGATAAAAAGTGAGCTTGAGGCCTTTACAAAACAGGAAATTCCTGTATTATATGGAGGTAGTGTGGACAAGAAAAATGTGGTATCATATATAGAGCAAGATTCTATTGATGGTGTTCTTGTTGGTCATGTGTCTACACAATATGATGAGTTTGTTGACCTGATTCGTGAAATAGAAAAACAATAATATTTATGTATAGTCTTCTTCCATTTTTGTTAATCATTTTTTCTCTTGGAATTATTATTATAATTCTTATTCGTCGTTTTCCACAATTGGCATTGTTAGATATTGATTCAGATCAGGAAGTGCAAGAAGGAAAAAAGAAAGCAGAGATTTTGAAGCAGAATGTAGAGAGAAAAGCAGAAAAGGTAAAGAAGGAAAGAAGAAAAAAACTTGAACCACTCATCATGAAGTTGAAACAACTTCAGCTTACTTTTCGTAAGCTCGTTGGGCGTATAGAAAAAATGGTGTTTAAAAAAGAAAGACGAAAGGAAACAAAAGAAGAGAAAAAAGAAATCATACGAGAGAAAGAAGAAAAGAAGTTAAGTAAAAAAGAAGAAATCGAGAATGTTCTTTCTCGTGCAAAACATTTTTTTGAAGAAGAAAGTCTTGAGGCAGCAGAAAAGAAATATATTGAGGCTATTCGTATGGATGCAAAAAATACTGATGCGTATCGCGGACTTGCTGAGGTGTATGAAGCCCAAGGACAACTCGATGAAGCAAAAGAAACACTAAAATTCGTGCTCCAATTGGATCCAAAAGATGATAAAACAATGGTCCATTTAGCAGAGATATACACAGGCCAAAATAAGTATGAAAAGGCAATAGAATTGTACGAACAGGCAATACTTTTGAATGATATTTTTGCGCAACGTTTTGCTAAATTAGCTGATTTATTTCTGAAAATTGAACAGCCTGGACCAGCACTTGATTCTATTGAAAGGGCTGTGGAATTAGAACCACAAAATCCAAAATATCTTGACAAATTTTTAGAAATCAGTATAATATTAGGCATCAAAGAGAAAGCTCTAAAGATTTATGAGAAACTTCGTTTGGTAAATCCAGAGAATAAGAAGTTGGAAGTGTGGAAAGAGCAAATCGATGAACTCGATTAGAGTATAATGCCATCTTAGCTCAGCTGGTAGAGCAACGGTTTTGTAAACCGTGGGTCCGGGGTCCGAGTCCCCGAGATGGCTCCATGAAAGACGCGAAAGCGTCTTTCTCTTAAAGGATAGGTTCCCGAGCGGTCAAAGGGGACAGACTGTAAATCTGTTGGCTCAGCCTTCGGAGGTTCGAATCCTCCCCTGTCCACAAAAAACGCATATGCGTTTTTTTTGTATATACAGAATTTTATGGTATATTAATAGAGTAAATGTATCTATTTTTTATATGAAAAAAATATTTTTAATTCTCTTTGCTTTTCTCTTTGTTGGTGCTGCGTGTGAACAAGTACAACAGCCTCCTGTGGTAGAACAACAAGGGGAGGAAATTATTATTGATATTTTTCCTGAACCAGAACCTGAACCAGAGCAACCTGTGGAAAAAGCGCCAAATGCAATTGGAGATGCAAACAGATGTAGTTTGGCTCCTGATGTAGGCCCATGTCGTGGAAGTTTTCCAAGATATTATTATGATTTAGAAAAAGGATGTACTGAGTTCACTTGGGGAGGATGCCAAGGTATTGTCCCTTTTGAATCTGTGAATGAATGTATGAATGTTTGTGGTAAAGTTGTCTTGGGAGAAAATGGTGAGCCTGAAGTGGTTCCTGAACAACCCGAAGAACCTGTACAACCTCCGCAACAACCACAACAACCTGTGCAACCACCAGAACAGCCAAAACCAGAAAAAATAGATTGTAATCCAGGATTAGGACCTGTCTGTACAGCAGATAACGTGACATATGCGGATGATTGTGAAGCTATGGGGGATGGAAAGATTGTAACATTATGGGGTGCTACTTGTGAGGAATTGGAGGAGAATAAAGAAAAACTTGATTGTAATCCAGGATTAGGTCCGGTATGTACGGCAGACAATATGACGTATGCGGATGATTGCTCTGCTGAGGCAGCTGGAAAAATTGTGACCATGTGGGGACAAGCATGTCCAGAAGAACCAGAACAACCAGCAGGATGTACAGATAATGACAATGATGGGGCTTTTGGTGGTGTTGGTTGTACTCCGTATGATTGTGATGATAACTTTAAATTTGTTCCTTTTGATTTTGAAGTGTGTATTGATGGAATTGATAATGATTGTGACGGAAAAGTGGATGAAGATGGTTGTAAGAATCGGAGGATATGTCTTGGTGAGGGGTGTGCGAGTACCATTACCTATGTAGATTAGAGATAAAAGAATGATTATAAAAACAGAGCTTATTGCTCTGTTTTTTCATCTGGATTAAAGGCTTTGATACTGGGAGAATAGAGTTTATTTCGTATTTTCCACTTATCCACATATTGGCCAATGCCGGCAAGATCTCGTTTGTTTTGTATCGTGACTTTTTGTTGTGACCATTTTACCAGGCTCTCAAAGTTAATTTTGTATCTGCCTCCAACCACGATATATGCCAGTTCATCGGCTTTTATACCCCTCCGGATGGTTTGAGGGTTTACTCCAAAGAGTTTTGCTGCTTCAGAGATGGAAACTCGTATGGGGGATTGGGATTTTTCTTTTTTGTCCATATTTTTGTATAGATTATCGTATATAAGTATAGCATGTGGACAACTTTTTTGTAAATTTTATTCTATTTTTTGGCTTTATTTAGCTAAAATTAGGGAAAAAAGAGTCAGATATTGAAAAAAGTGACAAAACCCCGTATTTTCCGTATACTGGAAGGGTAGGGAAGACTTGATTTTTTCTGTGTTTTTTGATATACTTCCTTATGTTATTTTAGCCAAATATTAAAGGTTTTTTGAGCAAGTGTAACATATTGTCCACTTTCTCGTCTTCTATTATGAAAGACCTATTACAAGAGAAAAAAATACTGTACAAAGTAGTCGTTCAAAAGAATCCGGATGCGTATGCCGAACTCTACGATCGATATGTAGAAAAGATATATCGGTTTGTCTACTATAAAGTACGGTCAAAAGAGGAAGCAGAGGACTTGGTCAGTGATATCTTCCTCAAGTGCTGGAACTATCTTATCTCACAGCCAAAAGCGGGGATTAGTAGTTTTAGTGGGCTTATCTATAAGATTGCAAGAAATGCTATTGTGGATGTGTACCGAAATAAAGCCAGAAATCAAGAATATCCTTTAGAAATGGGTTTCGATATCCCAGATACGAGTGCACTGGAAAAAATGGATACACACTTAGAAATAGAAAATATACTCGAGCTTATCCAAAAATTGAAGCATGAGTATCAAGAAGTGATTCTCCTCAAATATGTTGAGGAACTCAGTATTGGAGAAATTGCTCGTATTTTAGAAAAAAGTCAAACTTCTGTGAGGGTTATACTTCACAGAGCTACAAAAAAATTAAAAGAACTTGCGAATAAATAGCAAGAAATCACTATGGTGTTTTCCCCTGAACAACTGAAGGATTTGAAAAAACGTGAGAGCCAGCTAAACCCTGACTCTGTTTGGGTTAAGAAAAACCGTGAGTACTTACTTTCTCAAATTAGAAATACAACCACAGAAGAAACAAAATCATTTTTACAATATGATGTTTTTCAGTGGGTACATATGTTTGTACCAAAAATGGTACGTTCTGTTGCTCTGAAGGCACTCGTATTTATTCTTGTTCTTTCTACCACTTTGGGTGGTTGGGCAGCAAGCGCAAGTGCCTCACCAGATAGTCCACTTTGGCAGGTAAAAAGAGCGACTCAAAAATTGGATGAGGCTACATCAATGAATCCAGAATCAAAAGCAGATGCGAGAAAAAGAATTCTTGCTACCAGTGCAGATGAGGTAAAACACTTCGCACAAAAGAAGGGAAAAGATTCTGTACAAAAATTAGTTGTAGCGAGTGATCATTTAAAAACTTCTGTTGAATCTGTACAAAAAAGTATTGAAGAGGTAAAAACAGAAAATGCTGTAAATTTGGCTCTTGATCTTTCCAAAGTAACCACTGAGGCAAGTAAAACATTGAAAGATGCTATAGGAGAACTTCATAGTGAAACTGATCAAGAAGTAATCGATGCAGCAAAAGAAGTTCTCATTACAACAAAAGAAGTGGATGGTAAGACGCTCGATGCTATG
>JAZDMW010000075.1:0-4448 GCA_043800545.1 Candidatus Magasanikiibacteriota bacterium
TGGACGGCGACGGTCGTGGCGATGTTTGTGACTGGGACATGGACGGCGACGGTGACGGCAATGACACCGACAACTGTCCCCGCGTCCCCAACTCCAGCCAGATCGACACCGATCATGATGGCATCGGCGACGCTTGCGACGACATCTCCAACCCTCCGCAGGGTTGGACCGTGACGGTATGTGTCTCTGCCCCGGTGGCTGCCGAAGCCCACATCTACCACCACGACGTGGGAGATGGGGGTGACGACTATGCCGCCACTCAGTTCTGCCTCCCGCTCTCCGAGCTCGAGGCGTGCGACTGGGGCGTAGAGGTCGCGGCGAGGGTGGCTCGTGCCACCAACGCTAGCATGCCTTGGTATGGTTGCCCGGATTCTCCCGCTCCGTCCCTGGAGACCTTGACGGTCTACGTGGACGGGGTTGTCGTGAATCCTTCCAACCGGATCCACCCCTGGACTTGCGGGGGACGCGGGGAGGGGAATCTCTTCCTCTCCCAGGCCCAGCTGGGTTGTCCCGGCTGGTAGCCTCCACACTGCTCCTTTTCCATAGGTCCACCCCCACCTGACCTATGGAAGTAAAAGATCCCCGAGAGAGTTCTTCTCTCGGGTCTACACATGTGTACTTCTCTTGAAGGAGTATAGATGTGCGAGACCGTCGGTAAAACGACGGTCTTTGTACAAATAACGATTTACACATATGCAAACACTTGCAATGACACCAATATATACATTGCCTACGGGCATGAAGAAAACCCTCACAGGGATTGTGGGTGTTTTTGGTGTGCTTGCTTGTGGTTTCCTTGCGTATATGGGAAGAATGGATCTTGTGATTCTTTTTGTTCTCTCTGGTATGGTATCTCTCTTTGCATGGAAATATAACAACATAGCATGGTTGCTTCTTGTTGTCCTTGCTTGTTTCCATCCATTGCAATTAGACTTTGGAACACTCAGATTGTTTCGCGATATTCCATTTATTTCTGGTATCAATGCTCCATTGGCAGATATTTTTTCTTTGTTCATGATTTCTGTCTTTCTTCTTAAGTATGTTTTGGGATATGTTATGATTCCAGAAAATACAGCAAAGAGATTGTTTCCATTGGTTTTGGTATATATGTTATACCTTGGAGTGAGTTTCGTAAGTATATTTTCTGCGTACAATCATAATGCAGGGGAGAGCTTGCACTATTTTGTTCGTTTTCCATTGTTTGTGTTTTTGGCATACTTCATGTATCCAGCACTTCATCTCCGTACTGCAAAACAATTTGAAAAAGTATTTGATGTTTTGTATTTTGTAGGGATTGCTGTTGCTCTCTATGGTTTTCTTTCACTCGGTCTTGCAGAACATGCATCTTCTCTTCGTGTAGAACCATTTGGAATTTTTGGATGGTATCCACTTGGAAAAAATCACAACCTGATTGCTGAAGTATTGGCTGTTATATTTCCTGTTGGAGTATATATGGCGTATAAGTATTCTTACAAAAAAATATATTTGGTAGGGACTCTTTTTATTCTCTTTGTGGGATTGATGACACTTTCTCGTGCTTTTGCTCTTGTGATTGCTGTTGAAGTTCTTGTTTTCTTTTTGAATAAAAATTTCCGTGAAAAAATAATGCCATTGGTAAAAAAATGGAAAATGCCAATCATTACCGTGTTTCTCGGATTTGCATTGTACATGGGAATATTTATGGCATCAGATACGGTAATAAGCTCAAATAGTTCTCGTATTTTGACAACAGATATTTCTTGGTTTTATTTGAAGCAATCTCCAATCCTTGGAAATGGTCCTGGTATGTATATGGATATTTTGGAAAATACCTATGCATTTACATTGGATCATGGTGAAGCGTTAGATGCTCATGGACTTGTGCAAAAGCTTGCTGTAGAAACAGGTATCCTTGGTATTCTTACCTTTGGATTGTTTCTTTTGTGTGTTTTTTATTCTCTCTTCCAGCTCAGAAATGGATCATACTTTTACCTTGTTCTCTTGGCTATGGCAGTAGGAGGAGTTGTGTTCCAGATCTTCAATACATCATATTTTACAAGCATCATGTGGTTTCCCCTTGGACTTGCCATTGCATCTTTTGGTATAATGGAACCATATGATAAAACAAATAGATAAACGAATCCATATTGTTCACATTCTCCCTGGTCTTCCTTTTGGTGGAGCAGAACGATTGGTGATCAATCTTGTAAACACACTTGACCCGAAAAAATTTCGTTCAAGTATTCTTCTCTTCCGTGAAGACAATCCAATGATGGTAAACATCACCAACAAAGAGGTAGATGTTTTTGTTATACCAAAAAAAGGAAAATTGAGTTTGCATCTGATTCGTGATTTAAAAGCAAAACTGAATGAACTTCATCCAGATGTTGTCCATACTCATTTGTTTGGTGGAGATGTGTGGGGGAGAATTGCATCAAAGAAATTGGGGATTCCTGTGGTGACAACAGAACATAATATGAATGTGGATGAGGGAATGCTCAAGGATTTTGTAAAACGTATTTTGCGAAAGAAAACAGACAAGTATATCGCTTGTTCCAAAGCCATACAAGCAGACATGCAAAAAAGATATGCTCTTGAAGGAGAACCGATTGAGGTTATATATAACGGAATTGAGGTCACAAAATTTTTACAGACAAAAGAAATGTTTACAGAAGAAACAGTGAATTTTCTTATTCTTGGAAGGTTAGAAAAACAAAAAGGGCATACAATTGCACTTAAGGCTTTGCAAAATATGGCTTTCGAAGATTGGAGACTCAGGATTGTTGGCAATGGAAGTTTGAAGAAAAAATTGGATACGCTCGTGGATGATTTTGCGTTGAATACACATATTTCCTTTGATCCTGCACTTCCAAATGTATTGTATTATATGGATCAAGCAGATATTGTCCTTATACCATCACTCTGGGAAGGATTGGGTGTGGTGGCTCTTGAAGCCTTGGCAAGTAAAAGAATAGTCATTGCCTCAAACACAGGAGGATTACAAGAAATTATTGAGGATGGAAAGACGGGTATTTTGTTTGAAACAGGAAATGATAAAGCATTAGAAGAAAAAATACATTGGGTGATGAACAATCCAGAAAAAGCAAGAAAGATTGCTCAAAAGGGGAGGGATTTTGTGCAAGAACAATTTTCTTTAGAGAAAATGGTACAGGCTTATGCAAAAGTATATACAACACTATGTCAAAGCAAATAATGCCAATAGATTGTGTTTTGGGGATTACATATAATTGTAATTCTCGTTGTGTTATGTGTGATATTTGGAAGATAAAGGATTCTCCAGAACTTTCTCTCGAACAGTACAAAAAACTCCCAAAAACATTGAGAGATATTAATATCTCTGGAGGAGAACCTTTTTTGCGAAAGGATCTTGTTGAGTTAGTAAAAACAGTTGTGGAAACCTGTCCAAAGGCGAGAATTGTTATTTCTTCAAATGGTTTTTTACCAGCAATGATAGAAAAACAAATGAAAGAAATACTCAAAATTAAACCAGATATTGGAATTGCCATTTCTGTGGATGGGTATGGTGATATGCATGAAAAGATTCGCAGAATCCCTGGAGCTTGGAACAAGGTGATGGATACAATACAGAGATTACAAGGACTTGGAATGAAGAATATCCGTATTGCGTTTACGATCTTAGAACAAAATATACAGGATTTTTCTAAAGTATATGAAGTGTCAAAAAAAATGGGAGTACAATTTACTCATGCATTTGCACAGAGTTCTGAATTTTATTTTGGGGGAATCCAATATGTGAATCATCCCGATGTGAAAGAGCTACAAAAACAATATTACTCTATTATTTCGCAGGAATTACAAAGCTGGAATCTGAAACGATGGCTTCGTGCGTATTTTGCGTATGGTTTGTATAATTTTGCTACGAAAAAAGAGCAGGTATTGAGTAATGATCCTGGCACTCGTTTCTTTTATTTGGATCCAGATGGAATTGTGTATCCTTCTGTGGTACATAATTTTCCAATGGCAGATATTGAGGAGTATAAAACGTGGAAAGAACTATGGTCTTCTGATTTTGCAAACAAGGCGAGAAATTTGGTGAAGACGAAAGGGCAACCAGCTTGGATGGTCTGTACTGCACGAACCGCACTCAAAAAACATCCAATGAAAGTTGGATTGTGGATTCTACGAAATAAATTTTTTGGAGTAAAACTGTAATATGAAAATACTGTTAGTCAACAAATATTGGTATAACCGAGGCGGTGCTGAGCTGGTAGTTTTTCATACAAAAAAAATATTAGAACAAGCAGGACATACTGTGGAGATTTTTGGAATGAAACATGAAAAAAATGAAATAGAAAATAAATATTTTATAGAATTTGTAGATTACGATACAACCGTGTTTTCTCACAAAATAAAAAATGCAGTAAAAACAATATACAATAGAGAAGCAAAGAAGAAATTTGAACAATTGGTAAAAGAATTTCAACCAG
>JAZDMW010000013.1:0-7845 GCA_043800545.1 Candidatus Magasanikiibacteriota bacterium
CCATTGTTCAAGTGCTGGGATAATATCAGTTTCCGCAGTCTTACGAACAAAAATTCTCCACAATTCATATTCCTTTGGTGAAGATTCTCCTGTCTTGTATATAATATGGTAACCAAATTGTGTTTCAACTGGTCCAATAATGTCCCCTACTTTTGCTTCAAAAGCAGCCTTTGAGAAATTTTCTACCATGGCATCCTTTGCAAAAGAACCAAGTTTACCACGTTTACCACCATTTTCTTTTGAACCAAGATCCGTTGAATTTTCTTTTACAAGACTTGCAAAATTACTTGCATTTGCTTGATTATATAATTCTTGTGCTTTTGCAAGGGCTTCTTCTTTTGTATATTTTTCATCAGTACAAGCATCTGCACCTTTATAACAGATAAGGATATGACTCGCTTCTACTTGAGCTTCGCCATCTCTTTCTGTACCACGCTTCAAAAATACATATCCATAGTCATTTTCTTGTGGGGTTGTGAGCACTTCACCTTCTTTTGCATTCTTTGCCCAAGTATAACTTTCTGCTTCAATACTTGTATCACTCACAAAATGTAAATATCCACCTTGTTCTTTTGAATACGTATCATCAGAAACTTCAGTAGCAATAGCACTAAAGTCTTCTCCATTACGGAGTCTTTCTGCAACCTGATCCGCTTTTACTTTTTCTTCTGTATTCAAATTTGCAAGTTGCACGGTTTCCTCTTCTGTTAATTCTCTTGGTGGTTCTGTATTTTGTTCTTTAAATTCAAGAACTGGAGTTCCACCAATCATTCCAATAGCTTCATTAATATCAGTAACTCCTGGAAGTTCAACCATAATTCTATAGTCTTCACCAACGAGTGAAGTTTGTACATTTGCCTCAGCAACTCCAAGACCATTGATACGACGTTCAATAACATCTTTTACACCTTGAACCGCATCACCTTCTTGGCCTTTTTCTATAGAATCTAAATTAGCTTCATATACAAGATGTGCTCCACCCTGGAGATCCAAACCAAGTTTAAATGGTTTAATCGCCATATCTGGAAAAGCAACACCAACAGTATCCTTCAACCAATTATTTGCAGAATAAAATTTTGTAGGGGCAACGTATGCTGAAGTTACCAATAAAAGTGCAAGCACTCCTACGGTACCCCAACGAATCTTTGAACGATACTTTGACGTTTGTGTTTTCTGTTCTTTTGCCATATTTTTTATTAAAAGCAGTCTGGCTTGCATTGTAGCGAATCCCCAATGATTGGTCAATAGGAATCCTGTGAATAGTATTCTATTTTCTCTTATTTTTTAATTTTCTTCTTTCCTTTTTACTCATTTTTTTCTTTCCATCCATATGTGCTCCTGACTCTTGTGCTGATGAGCTTGTTTTTTCTGCACCTTTCAAAGAGAGTTTGTCATTTGCCATGACACTTGGAGCAAGTTGTATTCCAAAACTTACTTTAAAAAATGCATACACCACTTCTTTTTGGATATTTGTTTGAAGTGCATTAAACATGTAAAAAGCTTCTTTCTTGTATTCTACGAGTGGATCACGTTGTCCATATCCTTGAAGACCAATACTATTACGAAGATTATCAATATCTACGAGATAATCTACCCACAGTCCATCAATCGCACGAAGCATAACATCTTTAATGAGTTCTGCCATTGCTGCATCAATTGGCGTTCCACTTCCTACAACCTGTCCAATTTTTTGTTTTGTATTTCCAAATTCTATTTTTGCTTTTGCAACGAGAAATTCTATCATGTCAGTTCTTGCTTCTGCTTCATTCATTTTTGCTTTACCCGTAGGTCCCATGGATAATAATTTTTCTTTTTCTTCAGGACTAAATGGAAATATTGTTTGCATGGTTTCCAAAATTTCTTTCATGTTCCATTCTTTTTTCTCAGCACCTTCCACTGCCTGATCATTGGTATGGTACGAAACAACAAATTCAATATCTGATTCAATCAATTCTAAAATTACATTTTCCAAAGTTCTTCCAGGTTCTTCTGTTTTTTCTGAAGTATTCTTTGCAATGTCTTTTGCTTGTTTGTACAAATCTAAAATTTCGCGACGTCTCTTGTAAATAACATTTCTTTGTTTATTTAAAATGTCATCATAAGAAAGAAGATGTTTACGAATATCATAATTATGACCTTCTACTTTTTTCTGTGCTCCCTCAAGCATTCTTGTAATGGTGTTTTGCTCAATTGGCATATCTTCTGGAACCTTCAAACGATCCATAAGAGACTTCAATCGATCTCCTGCGAAAATACGCATCAAATCATCACCTGTTGATACAAAGAATTGTGTTTCTCCAGGGTCACCCTGACGTGCAGAACGTCCTCGAAGCTGATTATCTATACGACGAGATTCATGTCTCTCAGTACCAAGAACAAAAAGTCCTCCAGCTTGTAACACTTTTTCTTTTTCTTCTTCAAGTGGTCCACCGAGTTTAATATCCACACCACGACCAGCCATATTTGTTGCAAGTGTTACAGAATTTGGTTTTCCAGCAAGCGCAATAATTTCTCCTTCTCGTTCATGATTCTTTGCATTTAAAATTTCATGCTGAATTCCATTTTGTGTCAAATATCCAGAAAGCATCTCATTTTTTTCTACAGAAATAGTACCAATCAAAATTGGTTGTCCTTTTGCCTGACACTCTTTTATCTTTTCTACAATAGCTTTAAATTTACCACGTTCTGTTTTGTATATTCTGTCTGAGTGATCCAATCTTTTATCTTCTTTATTTGTTGGCACGACTAAAATATCTAATGCATAAATTTGTCGGAACTCTTCTGCTTCTGTTTCTGCAGTACCCGTCATACCAGAAAGCTTGCGATACATTCTAAAAAAATTCTGGAATGTAATCGTTGCGAGTGTTTGACTTTCTCTTTGTATTTCTACATTTTCTTTTGCTTCAATTGCTTGATGAAGTCCACCAGAATATCTTCTTCCTGGCATTTTACGTCCTGTGAATTCATCAATGATAATCACTTCACCTTCTTCAACAACATAATCTTTATCTCTCTTGAAAAGCATTTCTGCTTTGAGGGCTTCTTCAATATGATGAACAATACTGAGACCACCCTCTACATATATGTTATCCATGTTGAGCCACTTCTCAAATTTTGCAATACCATTTTCTGTAAGAGTTGCACTGCGAAGTTTTTCATCCACGTTATAATCTTCTGTTTCTTTTAACTGTCTTACAAGAGAAGCAAAACGATAATACATATCTGTTGCTTGTTCAGCAGGTGCAGATATAATAAGAGGCGTTCTTGCTTCATCAATTAAAATAGAATCTACTTCATCGATAATTGCATAATGCATTTCATCCCCTGGACGCATAACCATGAGTGAAACATCTTGTACCATGTTATCTCGAAGATAATCAAAACCATATTCATTATTTGTACCATAGGTAATATCTGCACGATACGCTTCTTGTCGTGTTGCTGGTCGTAAATAATCATACTGGATTTTGAAGGAACCCAAATCATCTCTTTTGCGATCTACTTCACTTCCCTCTTCTGTTTTTTCTTCAATCTTTGCAGAGCTATCATAGATATATGTTTGTCTTTGTTGTTGGATAATACCAATAGACAATCCCAAATAATCATAGAGCTGTCCCATCCATACAGCATCACGTCGTGCCAAATAATCATTGACTGTCACAACATGAACTCCTTTTCCATCAAGTGCATTCAAATACACAGCAAGCGTCGCTGTAAGTGTTTTTCCTTCTCCAGTACGCATTTCACCAATCATACGATTATGAAGAGCAAGTCCTCCAATCATCTGTACATCATAATGACGCATACCCAAAACACGAACCGCTGATTCACGGACCGTAGCAAAAGCTTCTGGGAGAATATCGTCCATTGTTTCTCCCTCTGCTAATCTTTTTTTAAATTCTGCAGTTTTTCCCTTGAGTTGTTCTTCAGACAATGCCTGAAAATCCTTCTCAAAACTATTTATTTTTTCTACAATTGGCTGAAATTTTTTTAATGTTCTTTCGTTATTACTTCCAAATACCTTTTCAAATGCTTTCTGTATTTTTGTTGCCATACAATATATCTAAAAAATACGGTCAAAAGACCACAATATTACGTCCATTATCATAGCACTTTTGAATAATTTTGTCTAGGAATTTACAAAAACAAAAAAATACCCAAATTTGGGTAAAATCTAAAGGCCCGCCGCGGTGTGTGGGTACACGTTGCGACGGGCCTTGCGGGCAAGGATCAAAATTTTTGTTTTTCTTGGTCCTCTTGAAGTATTCTAGGTGAGTCACCTCCTTGTGGGAGTCAAAGTTGTGAACCGACACTATGTCGGATCACCTTGAAGGGCGCCCACGCCGGTGCAGGTCAGGTCGTCGTGTTGACCAGGCCGTTGCCGAAGGCGTCGCCGTTGAAGCCGTACAAAATTCGATCGTAATGATGTTGAAACAGTTACGGGTCTTCATCCGCAGCCTACCTTTGTGGCCTCTCTTTGAGGCCTGAGGTGGGTCACTCCTCTTGGAGCGACCAGTTAAATGAACTATGTACTTTATATCATAAATAGAGGGATTTGTCAAGAGATACGGGTGGATATTTTAAATAATTTAGCTAATTTTAGAGAAATATACAAACGGACACTTGACAAAATCGTAAAAATATAGTATATTTGTGTGTCCAATCAACCACGGACGGAGGAAATGATGAGTTTCACGACCAAGGGTCTCATGACACTGATGGGCAGTATGATCTCTTCCTTCAACGCCTTTCTTCCCTCAGGAAGAAAGGTCGATTACAATTCCGAGACGATGCCGAACGGCGAAGTCCGTATCCGCATCATCTTCAGCCCCGAGGGCCAAGATCACGGTTTCTCCGCCATCCTGACAGTTGCCGGCCCTGGTGGGTGGCAGAACGCCCACTTCCACACTTCTCTCACGGAGTACTACCTGGTACTCCGTGGCAAGATGACAATCATGACCGAGGATGGTGATCTCACCGAGATCGGCCCGGGCGGAACGGTGATGTTCACGCCCGGCTTCCACCACAACGTGAAGTTGGATCTCGGCACAGTGATCCTCACGATCAAGGCCAGTTCCAACTTCGACCCGAAGGACTGGCACAAGTCCGAAGCCCTCCAGACGGTTACGGACCTGCTCAAGTAGACGTTCCTCCCACCTCGCGTGGCCCACACGCAAAGAGGACACGGTAATACCGGTCCTCTTTTCATTATATATATTCAACTATTTTTTGAATTTGTGTTCTGCCTACCCCTGATACCCTTTATTATCTCTGAGGCCCTTTTTGTCTATTTGTCTCATTTTGCCTTTGAGTTTATCGAATTCAACTTTGAGATGATCCTTTACCTTATCTATTGCCTTGTATAAATCTTCTGCATCTTTTCGTACATACACATTTTTTCCAGGAACCATAACTTTCATTTCAGCATAAAATACTTTTCCTTTTAGATGATGATGATTATCCATCCCAAAATCGACATCTACCTGTTGGATATTATCAAAAAACTTTTGTAAGGATTCTGCTTTGTCCTGTGCATAGGCCTTGAGTGCATCCGTCATTTCCATGTTGGTCGCTTGAATGTTGACTTTCATATGTTTTCATTAAAAATAATGAATTATATTTACAGTATTTGTACTTCTTCCTCCAAATGGATTCCAAATTTTTCTAACACACGAGTTTTTATTTCATCTATTACTTGAAATACATCACTTGCATTTCCTCCTCCCAAATTCACAATAAAATTTGCATGCTTCTCACTTACTTGTATATTTCCTTGTGTATACCCCTTCATTCCAGCCTGTTCAATGAGCCATCCTGCTGGAATAATTTTTTTCTCTAAAAATTCTTGTGGTATTTCTTTTCCTGCTATTATTTTTTTTACTTCCTCATTAATTTGTACATTTGTAAATATACATCCGCTTGAAGCAAATCCTTGAGGTTGTGTGGTATTCCTGTATTGGATATATTCCAAAGCTTTTTTCATACCATCTTTCTCCCCTGCTCCAGATTTTTTTAACTTAAGCCATACACGGAGAATAATAATCGGTTCTCTTTTAAATATACTGCTTCGGTATTGGAAATCACATTCTGCATTTGGTATTTCCACAACCTCTCCATCTCTGTAGACCAAAACTTTTTCTACACTGTCTTTCATATCTCCCCCCATTGCTCCTGCATTTCCACGAACAGCCCCACCAATAGTTCCTGGCACTCCAACTCCCCATTCAAAACCCGTGAATCCATGAGAAAAACTTTCTCGTGCAACCGTAACGGTTGGACATCCTGCATCTGCAATTATAGAATCATTCTCAATTTGTATATTCTTCGCTTGGATAGAAATAACCACTCCCTCATATCCATCATCACTCACAACCACATTACTTCCACCACCCAAAACAAAATATGGGACACCTTCTCCATCTAAATACTGTAGAAGTTCCCCCAATTTCTCTATATCATCCACAGAAACAAAAAACTGAGCTTTCCCGCCAAGCTTAAAAGTTGTATGCTTAGATAAAGGTTCGTCTACTTTTACTTTTCCAAATTTCTTTAAAATGTCGTACATACCTTGCAAAATTTCACTTTTTTTAGTACAATATTCCTACTATGTCAAGTCCAATTTCTCCTCCGAAGCCAACAATCTATGTCGCTCGTGATATTGAACGAGCCCTCGGGTTAAGCCCAAGGGCCCCTCTTTATTTTATTATCTCAAATTCATCGCCTCTTGGCAAGAAAATGCAAGAAGAGTACAGCGATAAAATCCTTCTTATTGATGAAGGCAGAATCCTTGATACTCATGAACTTCTGGAGCACGAAACCGCCAAAAAATTCATTCAAGCGCAGGAAGACCCCCATATTTTAGTGTTTAAAAATACTTCTCTTATTGAAAGTATTTGTAAACAAAATTCATGGACACTCCTCAACCCATCTGCTGAACTCGCAGAGACTATTGAAAATAAAATTACTCAAGTGGAATGGCTTGGATCACTCACAAAATACTTGCCTGAACATACTCTTCAAACTCTGGAAGATGTTTCTTGGAAAAATGAACCTTTTATTTTGCAATTTAATCGTGCACATACTGGATCAGGGACAACACTCGTAGAAAATGAAGCTCAATTGCAAGAACTCCAAAAAACTTTTCCAAAAAGACCAGTTCGTATTACAAAATATATAGAAGGTCCAATGCTCACAAGTAATAACGTGGTTGCAAAAGACGAAGTCCTTCCTGGAAATATAAGTTACCAAATTACGGGTATAGAACCATTTACAGAGGAACGCTTTGCAACTATTGGAAATGATTGGGGTCTTCCAAATGATATCCTTTCCCCAGAACAAAAAACATTTTACCGCGAAATGGTAAAAGATATTGGAGAAAAAATGCAAAAACAAGGTTGGCTTGGACTGTTTGGAATTGATGTTGTGTTAGAAGAAAAAACAGGAAAACTGTATCTCATAGAAATTAATGCACGTCAACCAGCATCAACCACTTGTGAATCAAGTTTCCAAGAAAAAGAAGATTCTGATCTCACAACCATGGAAGCACATATACAAGCGCTCTTTCATGAGAGTCTCAAAGGATCATCAATTATTTCTGTAAATAGTGGTTCACAAATTGTACAAAGAGTGACAGAAAAAATTAAAGAATATAAAAAACCAGTGTTCTATAAAGATCCTGATTTTGAAGTTATTTTCTATACCAATACAAAACCAAATAGTGATCTGATCCGCATGAAATTCAAAGGGAGTGTCATGAAAAAACACAATGAACTTTCTGAACGAGGTTCTGTTGCTATGGATTTTTCTCTTGCTATGTTTTATGGACAACCTTGGAATGCTCCTCGA
>JAZDMW010000045.1:0-3010 GCA_043800545.1 Candidatus Magasanikiibacteriota bacterium
TAATTATGGCTGGAGAATTTTAAGTAGTGCAGAACAGCTCACACGGTATATTGTTCGTGTTACTGCTTATGATATAGATGCAAGAAGTACCACAAAAGAAACAAGTTTTGTGGTAATTGGTGAATCGTGTGATCCAAATGGTATTGAAGAAAAAGAAGGTTGTCCTCAAGATGGGGGAGCCTGTGAAGCAAATTGGCAATGTCCTTCACGAAGATGTGTTGCAGGACAATGTCTTGTTGGGTCACCAACAATTTTGGATGTGGATCCTTGGTCTGCTGGAGCTGGAAGTTGGATTACTATTTCTGGAAGAAAGTTTGGTTCAGATATCGGTAAAATTCAATTTGCATTAGAAGGAACAGAGAATTGGCAGGATACGGCCGTTGTTCAATGTCCTGGTGCAGATTCTTGGACAGATACGCATGTTGTTGTTTCTGTACCAGATGATGCTCTCCTTCCTTTAGATTCAAAGAGTGCTATTCGTATAATTAAGGCAAATGCGAATGGAGATTCAAATTTCATAGATTCTACAATAGATAATTTTGGTCCAAAACCAGGACCACTTGTAGGATTATTTACAAAAAATCAGGATACTTATCCAGGAATTTGTGGAGTAAATCCAAACCAAGTTGTTGCTGGAGGGAATGTGATAGTTTCTGGTAAAGATTTTGGAAATGAGCAAGGTGAAAGTAAACTTGTATTGGGAAGTGTTCCTGGAGTAATTGAGAATCCTGCAAACTGGAGTGCCCAGACCATACTTACAAAAGTGAATCAGAACATGCAAGCAGGAATAGTATCTGTACGTGTTACTGTTGATGGAAAAAGAAGTAACGGAGTACCACTCCAAATTGTTCGTGAGGCTGATTTACAAAAGCCAGAAATTATTTCTGTTGAACCTCAGGCAATTACTCCAGGAAGTCTAATCACTATTACAGGTAAAAATTTCGGAGGATCACGTGGTATTGTATATCTCACGAATACTGCAGGTACGAATTGTAGAGAAGAAAATTGTTTTAAACTTGATTTCCTCGATGAGCCTATAGAATGTAGTCAATCTGCATGGAATACTACACAAATAGTAGCTCACGTTCCGGCCAACACCAATGTTGGTCAGTTTGTTGTGGTTGTAGAAAATGCAATGAATTCATCATTGTATTCCACAAATGATGTAAAATTGAGTGTAGAAAATGGTGATCCAAAACCAGGTATTTGTGCTTTACTGCCAGATAATGGTCCTGCACCACTTCCAGTTGGTCATAGAGGTCTCGATATTATTGGTATAAATTTCGGTGAAGAACCAAAAGTATATTTTTGGTCAAAAAATGCAGTGGTATCAAATAACATTGCAGATTATGAAAGGACATGGTTGTCACGGGTTATTCCTGATGCAGGCATTCTTGCTGATGGAACCATACTTCGTACTCTTATTCCAACAAAAGATGGAGTATCTATGCCATCAGGAAAAGGACCTATTGTCGTTCGCAATGGAAATCAACTCAGTAATCCTGTTTATTATAATGTTTCTGACTGTACAAAATTAGATGAGGTTCCTGTTGGATATAAATGCTGTACCACATCAGCTGGCGCGGGGATACTTCAGTTAGAACAACTCATGTGTCCTGGTGAAGTGAGAGAAGCTGGATATATCTGGCGTTTTGCTTCTGGAAAGATTCCAAGTCCACCACGTGTTTTGGAGTCATGTGAACTTTCATCACCAGCTCCTTCACTTCATGTTGGAAAGTCAGAGTCAGCTTGTTTAAATGCACTTATTACGGTTGCTTTTTCGAAGAACATGGATGAAACAGATTTCTTGGATAATGGTGGAAATATAAAAAATATCCATGTATTTGATTGTGGAAAAGCGAGAGAAATGTCTTGTGATTATGCGCAGGATATTGCAAATGAATTTACTCTTCGATCACAAAGAGGGGGAAATGCGGGTCATTTTATAATACTTGAACCAAAAGCTGGAAGATTGGATCCAGAAAATTGGTATAGAGTGGTTTTAGAAAATAAGCTTCGTTCAAAAGAAGCAGTACAAGTTCTTGGAGAAGAACAAATTCAACAAGAGTTTTTGATTACAACACGACCTTTACGAGATATTCCAACATCCGCATACTATTTTGATTTTAAAACAGGTTCCTTAACTGGTGGAGCAAATGGAGATGGAATGTGTATTCTAAAATCTGCTCGTATTCGTCCTTCAGAATATTTTACACAATTACTTGGAGTAATTCATTATCCTACAAATAGTGAAGATCCTTTGTATTACTATGTTGCTGGAAAAGCAGATCAAAATTGTATTGAAATTGATGTTGATGATGAAAATTGGCAATGGAGTATAAATGATGATCATATTGATGTGAATCCAGGACCACAACTTGCGAGAGTAGAAAAATCCGTTGATGATGATTATCAAAATACAAGAGCTACTGTTGAAGCTTTAGCTGATTCACAAGCACGTGATGTGTACATCCTTGCAAGTTTAGATAAAGAACCCCAGGATATTACAGCTACGAGTAGCTTGGTTATCTCTTTGGCAAAACCTCGTGTTCGCTATTATGAACCAAATTGTAATGCTTCTTGTATTAATGCGAGCATTTATGTTGAGTTCAATTTACCAATGGCTACAAAAGAATATTGGACAGAAAACAATGTTTTATATCAATGTGAAAATCAAAACTGTTATAGTGAGGGTGTTCGGATATATAAATGTCTTGATGCAAATTGTTTGAATTCTGAATTAGTCAATGTTGGTCTCTATAATTTTAGTGATATTTCCGAGAAGTCTTTTTCTCTTGCTCTTAAAGATAATTTTACACCAAATACGTATTATAAGGTGGAATTAAATGGATTATCTACTGGTGGAAAAATTCTTTCTTTGAATAGAATTAATCCTCCAGTTGCTGGCAAGGTGTTAGAAAAATTTTCTTGGTCATTTAGAACAAAAAATGATGCTACACCTTGTGAGATTAATGAAGTTGGCGTGACACCTGAGCTCTTTACGGCTCGT
>JAZDMW010000074.1:0-24625 GCA_043800545.1 Candidatus Magasanikiibacteriota bacterium
AGCGGGAGAGAAAAAGAAGGAAACAAGCACGACACCAAACCATGCATCAAATACCCCTTCTGCATAACGTATTTCATTTGGATATTCAGACAAATATGACAACATGACAATATCTTTGTCATGTGGATACGGAAAATGAACTGATGAATAAAAAAGATTATTCTTTCCTTCTTCTGAATCAAGATAAAATTTCTGAAAAGAACCATCAGGAAACTTGGCTGAGACAGTAACATCCCAATCAAAATCTCGTTCCATGATAACACCATATAACCATTCCCCTTGATACGCATATTTCAAGCGCCAATAAGAAGAAGAAAGCCACAAAGGAATAAAACAAATGGTTATTATTATAAGCAAATATTTCCACCATTTATGTTCATTTATTCCCTCTATTACTTGCTCAGGAGTCTCTGATACCATTTTACTCATACTATCTTTTTACCTCGGTATTATACAGAATTAATCCTCTGTGATACTCCCCTGCTTGGAAATCTTCTTGAAGTGCAAATTTATTTTCTTTTGCCCATTTTTTTATTTCTTCAAAATCAATGAAGCGATGTTCATCTGGGCCAAAGTGAAGTCCTTTTTTATTCCAATCAATGACGACCAATCGCCCTTTTTCTTTGAGAAGTTTGGATATATTCTCAAGAATAGCATTTTTATTTTCTGACTGTACTAATACATTGACAAGAAAAGCAATATCCAAAGAATGTGGAGGAATCGTGATAGCATTCTTTTTCTCCATATCTGCCCACACAAAATGAACATTGATAAGAGACAGATCCTTTACTCTCTTTTCCAAATCATGAAGATCATCCTTCAAAATATCTACAGCGTACACCACTCCTCTATCACCAACAATTTTTGATGCTGGGAATACGATATGTCCATTTCTTCCACAACCAAAATCTGCGACATGCATCCCTGCATGTAATTGAGACTTCTCAAAAATTGTTTGTACTTCGAGCATAAAAAATAAATTAAAGACCAAAGAGTCTTCCAAAAATAGAGAGAAACATATCTCCAAGCGCGCCAGTAGCGAGAAGAACCGCTCCGACAATGAATGTAAGCCCAACGAGTTTATAGAACATACGAGTTCCCATATGTTCTTCTGCCCAAGCACTCGTACCCAAATTTTGCACAAACCATTCTGTCTTAATGACCATAAAAAAACCAAAAGCGACAGCCCCTATTCCTACTATATATTTTAGCATATATTTTTTTACTCTGAAATAAGTTTTTTAAATTCCTCCACCATGGGAACTTGCTCAGATTCCAGTCCATACTGTTCTGCTATTGAGACAGCTGTCCAATCTGCTAACAAAAGCGAAGAAAATATTTGTTCATACACTGTATTTCCTCCAATTTCCACTTCCTCCACAGGGAGACCTCTATCCATATAGAGTTGTTTCAGAACTGTCATTCTTTGCAATACTTTTTTATGATCATTTCTATCTCGAAGAAAAATAAAATAAAAATTCTGAGAAAGAGACTTACTTGCATCCTTCACATCAAAACCAGTCATTTCATTGTGATTCAATTCTGGGAATACATTACAAAATGCTGGAATTTTTCCAGTTTCATTCAGTTTTATTTTCCAATTATATGCAAGAGCAGAATGTGAAGCTGATGCATATATCACCGGAACTTTATTATATATTCTCTCTCCGAGTGCTTTTCCAGCTCCTTCAAACGAATCTGGATCAAGAGTGGAAGAAAGCTTGGAAGATTCCTGAAGCATGTCTTCTCTCCCAAGTATTTTCATAAGAGCACGGATACTGAATCCAAGCGCACTGCGTGGTTGTATCCCCGTGTTTGAAAGTTGTATATATGGAATGGCATCTTCTTTTGCACGTTCAATTAAGGCTCCGCCAACGGCAATTACCGCAAGAGGCAATCCTTTTTCTTTTGCTTCATCGTATGCTTCTAATACCTCTTCTGTATTTCCAGAATAGGAACTTGCAATAATAAGACTCCTCCTCAATTTTTCTTCACTCACTTTTGGCAAACCATAATTCATATGTATGGTGAGATCAAGAGTAGAATCAATTTCTTTGAGGATATCTGCAGACAAGTGTGATCCTCCCATTCCAATAAGGATGGATGCATCATATTTTCCAAGTTTTTCTGCATTCTCTACACTTGGCTCATACGCAAATTGTTCTCTAAATTTTCTAATAGCATCTTGCATCATAAAACAATATTAATTACCAGGCTTTTAAATATTCAGGGGGAAGAAAAGAAAGATCCACCATATACCTCTTTGGTTTTTGCGGATCCATGTACAATTCCAAGTCTTTTCCAACAAGAATCAAATCTGCTGGATTCTTCCAGATATTTGCACTCTTCCATTCTTTTTCCACTTGTGTCAGAGGATCCTTTCCAACGACGAGTAAATAAAATGGATGTTTATTTCCAACTTTTACATTTCTATTTATAAGTATCTCTTTTACCTTCACAGGAACACGAATTCCACGCATTTTCAATTCCTCCATTTTCTTTTTGTTATACTGCAACCATGAAGAAGACATGATTCCAAAGATAATCAAAAAAATACTGATCAGAAATACAGGAACAAGCAAAGGCAGATACATCGTCTGAAATTCACGTATTCTTGCATCATTTGGATTAAGCGGATTATACGCAATCCGAACTTCCTCTCCAACATCAAAGGCAATATCTGATGAAGAAAAATCTGTCTTCAAATCAATGACTTCCCCACTCTTCGAAGAAAAACGTACGACTGGGGAATAATTTTCACCATCATCTTCTGTTTTGACAATTCTATTTTCTATTACTGTTCCTGTTGTATTTTCTGCATTTTTGAGGAATGTATAATTCTCATATGCAAACCGTATACCAAAAAATGCTATAAGAAGAGCAATAAAAATGAGTATTTGTCTTTTGTCTTTCATACTATTCAAGTCCAAGCTCAGACTTCAATGTTCCTTTTATATGCATGGTAGCAATATCGTCAAAACTTCCTAAGTACTTTTCTCCAACAACAATGACTGGCACGGCTTGTACATTATATTTTTGTACAATCTCATCGCGAAGCTCTGGATGTTCTTCAACATTTATTTCCTCAAATTCAACACCAAGTTGTTCAAAAAGCGCCTTTGCCTTCTTACAATAAGGACAGTAAGTCGTAGTATATATTTTTACATTTGCCATACAATAATAAATTATGATTACTGGAATTACTATATCATAGCTCCCCTGAAGTGGAAAGCTTTTTATTCATGAGAAAATATATCATCTGTTTTTTTCTCTAAATAAGGAATCATCTGTAAATACTTTGATTTCTCTTCTTCTGTAACCACAGCATTTTCATAACTCACAGTATATACCCTTCTTTCAATATTCCCCTGAACAATTACTTTTTCATCAACATAATCCACATAACCAAGACACTTCAGCATGGAACTATTTGGATGATTCTTTGCAAACAAACTTGTCCCCAAAAATTTATCTTCTGGTATATAGGAACTACTTCCTTCAAGCATATGAAGAATCGTTGGAGCCACATCAATGTTGCTTGCATACTCTGCGAGTTTTCCACTCTTACCACTCGGATCCACAATCACAAACGGTACTTCATTATACCAGTAAAAATTATCTTTTGTTTCTCCTGTAAAATTGTAATACCTATGATCACCATAAATAACAACAATCGTATTCTCTGCCAAACCTTCTTTTTCCAACTCTGCGAACATATTCTCAATTTGTTTATCTACGAAAGACAAAACCAAAAATATGTTTGTATGCCATATTCATCCAACTCTATTCCCGCTTTCACACCACTGTGTATATCCTGTGTATAGAGTGGCAAATCCTTGGCATACTTTTCTTTCATTATTTGTAAGACATCGTCTCCATGAGGAGCATGAGAACTATACCCAACCACTTGACCAAAAACAGGCTCTGACGAAGCCTTCATGTGGGCAATCAATTCAGAAAGGACAACTCCATCACTTTCTTTTTTCTCGAAATATGGAGAAAAATACATTTCTTCAAAACCCCATTTTGGCCCGAGACTCTCTCTACTATAAAAATCTGGTTCACTGGCATGCAAATACTGCGTGCTATACCCATATTTTTCTTGAAGCAAATGAGGAAGACAAAAAAAATCTTTTCCATCTGCTGATTCAGATACGTGTTTTCCCTCTACACTCATCTGGCTACACAAGGTAGAAAATTCTGCATTAATCGTAGAACAACCATTTGGAATAAAATGTTCTACATGGTAATTTTCTTCAATCAATTTCTTTAAATAAGGCATTGGGGTTGGATTTTGTTCAAACACCCATGCTGGAACAGACTCTAACTGGTAAAAAATAATATGTGGTTTTGTCGGATATCCAGGCAAAAGAGTTTCTTCTTTTTCTTGCATTACTCCCAATTCACGAAATACATTTCGGATATGAGAAAAACTCCCAGTTTCTTCTTCACGGTACCATGGATATTTAACAACCTCGCTTGTCGCATCAACACTCTCCTGGATTTCTTCCTGCGCATATACCGTATCCAGTTGTGGCATGTCTTTTCCAAAAATACCATATATTTCTGCATACACATGGCCTGCATATCCAATATCTCCAAAATATACTTTGCTATTCCACCATTCTCCCTTTGGAGACAGGACAATATTTTTTGCAAAAACAAATGAAAGTACTTGCAATAACACAAATACGGTTATTGCAGGGATACGTTTCATACGCAAGGTCTTTGTTTTTTCCAAAGGAACTCCACAAAAAAGAATATCTTGTTTTTCCTCTCCCTTTTTATTTGATCGTATCAAAAGGATACTCACAAAAAAAATACCGCATACCAATACATACATATACCACGGTATCATATTTACAAAATCCACAAAAAAAGACGGAGTCATGTTGGATTCTGTAAACCATCCAAGAGAAATACGCAAAAATTTTCCAAACACTTCAAAAACCGCACCATTTACCAATGAAAAAACAAAAAAAGAAACAAGGAATAATTCACCGATAACAATCCAAAATATATGCTTGGCAATGCGAAAATACAAAATAAAACCAAAAATACAAGAAAGCGTAAAGAAAAAAGAAAGCCAAGAAAAAGAAAAATTTAGCAATGAAGAATACAAGGAAAAATACACAATACCAAAAAGAGCAAACAAAGATTGCAAAAAAATTCTATTCTGAAAAATTCTTTTCACAAATAAAATAATAAAGAAATGACTAGCGGAGCCCTACAAATTCATGCACCTTTGCGAGTGTATCGTCAGCCACTTCTTGTGCACGTCTTCTGCCTTCATCCAAAATTTCAGCAATTTTTTCTCGATGATCCATATACTCTTTTCGTTTTTGACGGAAATCCGCAAAATGGAGAGAAAGAACTTCTATCAAAGCCTTTTTTAAATCCCCATATCGTATAGAGCCATCCTTTTCTGCTTGAGAAAAAAGAGTGTATTGTTCTTTTGTTCCAAATTGCTTTAACAAAAGAAGAAGATTCGCAACTCCGGAAGACTTCTCTCCCCCTTCTGTTGCTGTTACAGCTTTTTTAATTTTCCTTTCAATCACTTCTGGTTCATCAGCAAGTTCAATCACATGACCACCACCAAGACTCTTACTCATTTTCTTTTCTGGATCCAATAAACTTTTTACCTTTGGGACTTCAGTAAGAAGAGGTTTTACTTCTGCAAAATACTCACCAAAACGGTTATTAAACCAACGAGCGGTATCTCTTGTCAATTCCACATGCTGTATTTGATCTTCTCCAACGGGTACAAAATTTCCATGATACAATAAAATATCTGCTGCTTGAAGTACTGGATAATCCAGAAGACCCATATTAATATTCTTTGCTTGTTTCAAAGATTTATCTTTAAACTGAGTCATTCTCTCAAGTTCTGCAACCGGAGTAATACAATTAAAAATCCATCCCAATTCTGTATGACCTGTAACATGGGACTGTACAAACAATGTTGTTTTTCGAGGATCAATTCCTGCAGCTAAAAGTTCTGCAACGGTTCTGGTTACTTGTGCACGTCTCTCTTCTGCCTCCATATTTCCAGCGAGGGCATGAAGATCCGCAATAAAAATATACATGGTATATTTTCCACTATTTTGGAGATCCACCCAATTTTTTATAGCACCGAGATAATTTCCTAAATGTAAATTCCCTGTTGGTTGAATACCTGAGACGATAACTGGCTTAGACATACAAAAAAAAGTTAATTATTCCTAATTCCTCTTTACTGTACCATTTTTAGGGGATTTTTACAATATTATTGACAAAAACACAAAAATTTGTTAGCATACAAACTGTCGCAATCACGCGACTTGGAGGTTTTTCCGTGGAACAACGGGAGCACGAGGCGATTCTGAGGTACGAGACGATTCTTCAGCGGTTGTCAGATGCAATTGTTCCTCCTCCTGAGAGTGAGGCTACACCTCCCGAGGAAGAAGAACTCCTTGATTGGTGCGAGGCACTCTCGAAGATGAGGAAGAAGATTCCTGAGGAAACCCACATGGCCGTCACGGGAACCCTGCAGGCCCTCGCCGTAGAATGCGAGTCCTCGTCGGTGAGACGCGCCATCAACGACACCATCGCCAGCCTCGAATACTAGCCCTACTCGTACGTACCCACAACAACTATCGCCCACCCGTAAGCCGGGAACGCACACTTGCGAACCCGGTTTTCTTATATAAAAATATTTTTTATTCTTTAGTATATTCTATTGAATCTGTGTTTTAAAAATCCAATCAATATCTTCTCTTGCTATTTGTATATTTCTCATTCCCTGACCAACAGGATAATATACTGGAAATATTTTATAATTATTTCCGTAAATTTCAATTATCTCGCTTTTCTTTCTATACTCTGAAACCTTTATATTTTTTTCTAATAAGACAGAACTTACTTGATTTCCAAACGTAACAATTATTTCAGGCTTTATTTCATGAATTTCCTGTTTAAATAATTCTCTATATTTTTTAAAAACATCATTTGATAAAGCACGTGCATCAATTTGAGTTGCCTTTGATAAATTCGTAATATAAATAGAATTATCACTTACTTGTTTATATACTTTTTCAGAAAATTCATAATCCCAATCTTGAGGTTTTCTAATATTTATCTCTCGAATAAAATCTTCACTGAATAATCCTAAATTATAAAACATATTCCAAACCTGTTTCGTACCTATCCATGGCGCTTTTATCCCCTTCCAACTTTTATTTGAGGCAACATTCCGTGCTGTTGGATTCATAAATACGAAACATATTTTTGGATGATCAAAATTTCCACCACCACAGATAGCATCTAAATTTTTATCACCATATATCTTCTGTAATTTATCGTATTCTTCAAACAAAGAGGAAATTAACATACGTATTCATAACTTTTATATATCATATAACATACCAATGTTTTTCATATTTATCAAATGATGTGTTATTAAAAGAAGGCCTTTCGGCCTTCTCTTTTTTATACTTCAATTACCACAGGGAGAATCATCGGACGTTTTTCTGTTTTGGTATACACATATTGTCCTATCTTATCTCGTATGTTATTTCGTATTTGGTTGGTATCTGCCCATGAACGTGGGTCAGAAGTAATAACCATTTGTTTTACACGAGTACGTATTTCTTCAATAAGTTCTTTATTATCCTTGAGGAATACGAATCCACGAGAAATAATATCTGGATTTTGTACAAGATTTCCTGTTTTTGTATCTATAGTTGCAATCACAACCAACATTCCATCTTCAGCAAGCACCTGACGATCACGAAGTACGATATGTTGACTATCACTAATTCCAAGACCATCCACAAACACATAATCACTTGGAGCCTTTTCTTTTTGCAAAATCATTCTTCCATTATTGAATTCAATTATTGAACCATTATCCGGAACAAGAATTCTTTGTTCAGAAAAACCCTGCTTCAAAGCAAGAATCTTTGCTTCTTTCAAGAAAAAGTGATTTGCATAAATAGGAATAAAATAATCTGGTTGGATCATCTTAATGACCTCAACAATATCATCACGATTTGAATGTCCGCTTACATGAACATCCATAATATCTCCATGGATAACATGATCACACTGACGATAAATATTGTCTTTTAATTTTTGTACACTTCTTTCATTTCCTGGCACGACTGATGAGGAGAATAGCACAGTATCTTGTTTCATAAGACGGAGGAACTGATGTTGTCCTTCAACAATACGGTTCAATACAGCTCTTTCTTCTCCTTGAGCACCCGTACAAATAACGACAATTTCATTTTCTCTATAATCATCAATACGTTTCAAATCAATGAGCACGTCTTTTTTTGGTTTAATATATCCAAGTTTTTGTGCTATTTCAATATTCGTACGCATGCTGTATCCATCCAAGGCAACTTTCTTTCCAAGATTTCCAGCTGCTTCAATAATCCAACGTACACGTTCTACTTGTGAAGAAAATGTACCAACAATCACTCTTCCTGGAGCATCACGAAGTATCTCAAAAATATTTTTATACATTTCTTCGTACGTACCATGTTTTTTGGTGCTGACTGAACCTAAACTTTCCAAAAGGAGAATTCTTGGAGCACGAAGTTTACGCAAATGCGTATAATCTATTCCATGATACCCTGTTTGGTCTCTCTCAAGAGTCCAATCACCAGGGTGTATTACAGTTCCTGCAGGAGTTTCTAAAATAACTCCCATAGAATCCATGATAGAATGCTCTACCTGGAAAAAATTAACTTTAAATTTTCCAAGACGGATAGTATCATCCAAACCTTTTACAGTAATACACTTTAAATTCTTTGAACTTCCTTTTTTATAATCCTCTTGTTTATGCTTTACCAAAGCAAGTGTCAAAGGACGTCCAACGATTGGAGGATTTCCAATTTGCCCCAAAACAACTGGAGCAGCACCGATATGGTCCAAATGTCCATGTGTAAAAATTACACCACGGATATTTTTTTCTTTTCCACGCAAATACTTTGCATTTGGAACAATGTAATCAATACCAGGCATGTTCTCTTCTGGAAATTGAACACCGATATCTACAATGACGATATCATCTTCATATTCGAAGATGGTCATGTTTCTTCCTACTTCTTCACATCCACCGATTGGGATAATACGAAGAGTTTCCCGATTGAGCTTGGGAATATGAACTTTTGATGTTCTTTTTACAAAACGAGATTGTTCATCTTCATCCTTTGGAGAGGATGATCTTCGATCTGTTATACGACCTGGCTTTGTATGAGTCCTCTTTGTATGTATTTCTTGATGATGTGTATCATCTCCTGCAGGCCGGACGTTTCTTTTCCTGTAAGAATATTTTTTCTTTTCTACTTGTATCATAATTATGAATTAACAACACACAACGGAAATGTATTTCCTGTATGCTTCTCAATAAATTTTTTGCGTCAAAACAACGCAAAGACGAAAAAAGAGTACCGATGGTGGGACTTGAACCCACATGTCCGAGGACACACGAACCTGAATCGTGTGTGTCTACCAATTTCACCACATCGGCGTAAGAGTCAAAAGAGATAAAGAAAATTATTCACTTTTCTTGAAATCCCATTGACCATCTGTTTTTAAATACCAATCACGAATATGAAGAAAACGTTCGTATGGATAATTTATTTTTTCAAATTTCAATCCATACACTTCATCTGTTGTCACATAAGTATATGTTGGCATGTAGAGGAACAACGCAGGCTTGTCTTTCAACAAGATAGTTTGCAATTGCTTATACAGGTCAACTTGTTTTGCCTCATCCTTTTCTACACGAATACTATCCAAAATTTTATCTACATTTTTATTCACATAACCACTCAGGTTCAAACCTGGGTAATTTACTTGTGATGAATGCCAGAAAGGATATTGATCAGGATCTCCTCCAAGAAACATTCTATACATGAGGACATCATAACTTTTTTTCTTAATCGTATCTCTTGCAATGGTTTTTAAAGGAATAAATTCAAGCTGAATATGCACCCCAAGATCCTGCCAAAGACCAGCGATAATTTCACCAGCCTGACGATATTCTTGTGTATCACCAGTCACCAATCGAAGTGTTAAAACATTTCCTTCTTTATCTTTCCGATAAAATGTTTGTCCTTCTTTGAGCTCACTTTCAATTGTTTTTCCCAATTCTTCTTCTGCTGTTTTCTTTGCAGTTTCAAAAGCAAGATTATACTGTTCTGTTGAACTCGTATCTTCTGTAGGAGGTTTTACATTCGTTTCTTCATATGTTTTCTGCCACGCTTCAAGACGTTTTGTCTTCAATGATGTTCTATAATCATCTGAAGAAATTCTTTCCCATTTTTTATCCAATAATTCATTCGCTTTATCTATGGAATAATCCTGTTTGTTTAATTCAGCATCATATCCAGGGAATCCAGGAAGAACTGGACTTGCAATCACTTCTCCATCATCTCCTATGGCACCTCGCATAATACGATTCTTATCTATTGCAAGAGAAAGTGCCTCACGCATAGTTTCGTCCTTCAGGAGAGCATTCTCCAAACGGAAATACAATGCTGTATATTGTGGCAATGAAAGAGTATGAAGAAGAATATGTTTACGCTCCACTTTACTTCGCAAATCATGCGGAACAAAATGCAATGCATCCACCTTCTGTTCACGAATAGCTTGAACAGCATCATCATATTCCGTATAAAACTGGAATACTATTTCTTCAATATATGCAGGACGAAGATAGAAAAATTCATTTCTTGCTAACGTATACGAAAGAATATATCCATCATCATTTTTCTTCAATTTAGAAAATTTAAATGGGCCTGTACCAATTGCTTGTAAATTTAATTGTGCAAGACGCATTCTTTCTGGTTCAATACCAGACCAAATATGTTCTGGTAAAATTCCAGTTGTTAAACTTGAAAGAAATGAAGAAAAAGGTTCTTGAAGAACAAAACGGAGTGTATAGTCATCTACTATTTCTACCTGTACTCCTTGAAATGTCAAATACAAAGGACTATTCACAAGTGAATTCTGCATCATCTCAAAAGTATATGACACATCATAGGCATCAAAAGTTTCTCCATCATGCCATTTAACATCTTTTCTCAAATAAAAAGTATATGTTTTTTGATCTTCACTTATCTCCCACTTCTCTGCAAGATCTGGTTCAACCACTTTATTCTCTCCATAGCGTACTAATCCAGAATACACAAGACTAATAATATCTTTATCCAATTCATTTGCAAATAATGGATTAATAAATTGTGGTGTTCCGACGATAGCTTCAGTAAAAGAACCACCTACCTTCGGTATATACGTTCTATTACTTTTTACAAAACGGAATCCAACAAAGACAAGACTCACCAAAAAAATACCAAATGCACCAAGGAGAACCTTTTTCTCCATTGGATTTAATACTTTTTTTGCATGAAATATTTGTTTGAATGAAGGATATTTCTTTCCGCGAACCGTCTGGAGCATACGGAAAGTATACTTGTCTATAACATGTCCTCTTTTACCAAAACAATACCGAAAAAAATCGCCTACCTTGCGGAATATCTTTTTAAAAGGTTGTAAAAAAGAAGACACAATAAGAGCTTTTAAAAATAAAAAGCTTGCTTTTTAGAGGAAGAGCATGATAAATCCTGTTCCAAAGAAAAGAACAGAGAGAACAATTGTTGCTCTATGCAAAAAGAGATCTGCTCCACGTTTTGTGAGCATAATACCACTTCCATTTCCCCCAAAGCCAGCACCAAGTCCTGATCCTTTTTGTTGGAGTAAAACAGCTAAGATAAGCAAAATTCCAAATATAATTTGTATGATGGTCAATACTGTTGTCATATACGTATATATAGTATAACAAAATGAGTTCAAATCCTCAATACAGGAAGTAGTATACGGGATAGGCTCTTTTTTGTCAAGAGAATGAGAGTTTTACCACATTGACAAAACAAAAAATGAAGAGTATTTTATGTACGCTGTACTCACCCCAAGAAAGGGATTTTCCATGTACACAGCCCTGTGGATTGTACTCAGTCTCATCGGAATCAGGGTCCTCACCTGGTTCCTGAACGCTTTCCGAGTAAAAAGGGGACGTCTGCAACTCGGCCACTACTCCCATACAGGGACACTCTACAAATTCCACGAGGGCACTAAATCTCTCATTCCACCAGGGATGCAAGATATAGTGATCAAACTCCCCGAAGCACCAGGGAAAAAATGGCTTGTTGACACATACTTCTTTTGCTTTGGAGGGTGGCACCACCTTCCCTCCACCGAACTCCCAGGGCACTGTTCCTTTGCCCGTATCCAGCTTTTCTTCGGATACGGTCCTGTGACATTCCGCTTCGATGTCAGGATAGGTCAATTCTCTGAAGCTCCAGAGTTTGCACCTACAATCTCAATCGAGCCCCCCCAAGGCAATGTGCACAAACGCCACCCCACCAACTTCTTTCAGAGGTTCCTCGGCCTCTGACCCACCTTTGACGACCTTCCCATGGTCGTCTTTTCCTTTTATTGACAAAAAGAGATAAAATTGCTAGTGTCTTGATAGCTCTTTACCAAAACTCCTTTTAAGGAAAGGTACACAAAATCATGAACATCATCGTTGAAACTATTTATGATATCATTGTCCTTATCCTGGGAATTTATGCTTGTATCTTCGTTTCATGCGCTAGAAATGATTGGCGGGATTCAGACGAGACACTCCTCAATAAGACCTACTCCAAAGGGCACCAGAAGGTGTTTTGGTTTGAAGGTAGGTACGGGATACTTCCGCCAGATCCTGTCGATTTGGTCATGACTTTCTCCAACCCCCAAAATAAACCGATCTTCCTGATTATTGAACTCCTCAAAAAAAAACACGACGCTAACTATGATGTTGGTAATTTCTTCATCTCATGGGTTCGTCGACACGTCCTCAACAAAAAAGACATAGAGGCAAATACAAATGTCGTAAGAATCCGCCTGATTCCACCGAATAGTTATCAGCCACTGCTGTTGGGTCTGAGCGAAGGAACTATTATTGAATCCCTAACCACAGAGCCTCCTAGTGGTATCCCCGATGTAATCTGCAATCCCTCCCCAATCACCCGCTGGTTTGGATGCTAGGCATCCACCTCTGACGACCTTCCCACGGTCGTCTTTTCCTTTTATTGACAAAAAGAGATAAAAGAGCTAGTATTTTTAGAGTTCTTTTTCTCAACACCTTTCAAAGAAAGATTTGGTGAACCATGAAGATTTTCTTCGCCTTGGCCTTGATTGCTCTTTTGACCACCATCATCAGTTGTGACGACCCCGAGGTCGACTACGACCTGTCCTGTGAAGGGGTAACATGCTCGGGTGAGGACGATAGCACGTCCTACACCGCAGATACGTACGAGAGCCTCACCTGCACATGGTATTGTCATGATTACGAAGGGGAGGAAAACAAATACGTGACCCTGACCTTCAAGTATGACAACCTGCAACACTGCTGGAAGTTGCAGGAAGAGTACGTATCCGACGGCATCTGCGAATAATCCCCCCTCACCTCTCGCCCACCTTTGACGACCCTCCCACGGTCGTTTTTTTCTTTCTATATTCTTGTTCACAGAAGTGTATTGACAAATATTTTCTTCCATGATATACTCCTCTCACATTAAAAAACTTCTATGAAAAAAGATATTCACCCAAAATTTACAGAAAAGGCCTCAATCACATGTGCTTGCGGAAATAAATTCGAAGCAGGTTCAACGTTAAAGGAAATCCGTGTTGAACTCTGTAATCTTTGTCATCCTTTTTATACAGGAAAACAAAAATTTGTAGATACTGCACGTCGTGTAGAAAAATTCGAAGCAAAAATGGCAAAAACTGTTGCTAAGAAAGCAACTGCAAAAGCAAAAAAAAGTGAGCCAAAAGCTGAAGAAAATAAATAGCTGAAGAATATTAAAAAACAGGCCATCTTTGGTCTGTTTTTGTTTGAAACCACACTGTCTGTTATAATTTAAGGAGAAAGAAAAAATATATGAAAGAAAAATATATACATCTCAAAGAAAAAATTGAACAAATGGAAGTAGATTTACAAAATCCTGCTATTATTTCTGATCCAAAACAATTAAAAACTATTTCTCAGGAATTCAATGAGATGAAGCCTATTTCGGAAAAAATAAAAGAATTAGAAACTCTTGAACAACACACTCTTGATGCAAAAAAATTGATTGCAGACGATACAGACAAAGACATGCAAGAAATGGCCAAAATTGAACTTGAAGAATTAGAAAAAAAACAACTCCAAACAGAAGAGGATCTCCGTATTCTCACAAGACCCGCTGACCCAATGGACAAAAAAAATGTTATCGTAGAAATCCGTGCTGGAGCTGGTGGAGATGAAGCTGCACTTTTTGCAGGAGACTTGATGCGTATGTACACCAAGTATGCAGAAATAAAAGGATGGAAAACCAAATTTATTAGTGAAAGTCAAAATGAAATTGGTGGATATAAAGAAGTTATATTTGGTATTGATGGACAAAATGTATATAAAGAAATGAAATACGAAATGGGCGTCCATCGTGTACAACGTGTTCCTGAAACAGAAAAACAAGGACGTATCCATACATCCACTGCCAGTGTTGCGATTCTTCCAGAAATTGAAGAAGAAGAAATAGAAATCCATCCAAATGATCTTCGTATTGATACTTTTTGTGCTGGTGGAAATGGTGGACAAAGTGTGAATACAACATACTCTGCCGTTCGTATTACACATATACCAACAAATACTGTTGTCCAATGTCAGGATGAAAAATCTCAACAACAAAATAGACTCAAGGCAATGGGCGTTCTTCGTGCTCGTATTTATGAAAATGAGCAAAAGAAAAAACAAGCTGCCATGTCTGAACAGAGAAAAAGTCAAATTGGAAATGGTGACCGAAGTGAAAAAATTCGTACATATAACTTTCCACAAGATCGTATTACTGATCATCGTATTCATGAAAGCTGGAATAATATTTTTATCATTCTTGAAGGAAACATTGGTGGAATGATGGAAGCACTTCAAAAGGCAGATTACGAAAAAATGGATGAAGAAGAATAATTCATTCTTTCTATCTATGCAAAAAACAATACAGCAAGTACTGACGAAAGCGGAAAAGGATATTTCTCTTCTTGATGCTGAGGTACTCCTTGCTTTTGTTTTACAAAAAGAGAGAATGTATATTAAAACGCATATTGAAAATACCATCCCTTTGATGAAACAATTAACATATACATTCCTCGTACAGAAAAGAAAAAAAGGTATTCCTGTTGCTCATATTATAAAAGAGAAAGAATTTTTTGGTATTCCCTTTTATGTAAATAAAAACGTTCTTGTTCCCCGTCCAGAAACAGAAATAATCGTAGAGATAATAAAAGACAAAATTACTAAAGAAAATAAAAAAATAACACTCCTCGACATTGGAACAGGATCTGGATGTATTCCACTTTCTCTTGCAAAAACATTTTTGAACAAAAAAAATATACAATACTTTGCATCAGATATTTCTCCAAAAGCTCTTTGTGTTGCAAAAAGGAACAAACAAAATCTGAACGTTCCTGTGACATTTTTTCAAAGCGATTTACTAGAAAATATTCCCCAAAAAATAAAAGAACAGATTCTCCAATCAGAAAGCATATATATAACAGCCAATTTGCCATATATTACAGAAAAACAATTTGCAAAAGAAACTTCTATACAACACGAACCAAAACTGGCTCTTGTAGCAGAGGATGACGGACTTGCACTGTATAAAAAATTTTTACAACAACTGAAACCTCTGATAAAAGAAATACAAATTCCACTCACTGTTCTTCTGGAAATAGACCCAGATCAAACAGAAAAAATAAAAAGATATATTCATGAAATTTTTCCTGAGGCGAATATACAAATACACAAAGACTATTGTGGACATGAAAGAATCATTGAAATGACTCTCTAAAAACAGAAAAGACCCTGAAAGGGCCTTTTTCTTTTGGTGGGTCAATTTGGTGGGTCAAATGGTGGTGGGTATGAACTCTGTCCGAACACGAATCACATTTCTTTCTCCCGTGACGAAAAAGTACAAAGGAATACCCATGAAATTGTGGAGGCTGATGGTTCCATCTTCTTCCTTTGGGGTGAAAGACCCCAAAAAGTAGTCTCTCCGCTCAAGGCAACGGCCCTCAATCCAGCCCTCAACAAAAAGCCTTGCTCCACAGTGATAGGTATCGCAGGGAACATCATTCCATGGATGAGCGTCATCCTTGCAACAACCATGCTCGTACTTCATACGAAGAACGAGGAGAGCTTCTTGGCTGGGGGTAAAAACCTGAGCACTTTCCCTATCTTTTACAAAACTGGAACTGGGCAGAAAGCATATCCTCCCAATGCCCTTCAATAAACAACTGACCCTTTTCCCAATGGGTCGTGATTCCAAGACACTCATCGCCAAACTGGAGGATCCAAAGCTTTGATTGTGTCTTCGAAACAGAGACGGGGAAAGAAAGAATTATATATCCCCTATACTCCGCAGTGAATGAGAAAAACAGATGTTCACTCAATCCGGCGAAATCTAAGACGATCGTGAGCCCCTTTCCGCAATCAATAATCTCTTTCACAGGAGCCTGAGGGTCCACGCAAAAAGACCGAAATCCCAGGAAAGGTTGTTCTTCTTCCATGATTCGCTCCCTCCAAGATGTTTATTGCAAAATAACAAAATTAAACTCTCCTGTCAATGACTTGACAAAAAAAAAAGAAAGGGGCATACTGGAGAGTCCAAGACACATGCCGGAGGGCCACATGACCACATACTGTGTTGAGTGCGGGAAAAGAGCAATTTATCCAACTCCAAGAAGTGGAAAATTCGCTTCAGACAGAGAACACGAACTCTGTCTGCGATGTTTCAGAGATTTCATGAACCATCTTCAACAAACAGCACCTGCCGGATTTCGGAGGAGAAAGACAAGCAAAGGAACTGGAACCTTAAACTTTACTTCTGAAAGAGAGAAAGCAAGAGAAAAGAGTCGTCGAAATCGGCAAAGGAAAAAAGCCCCACCAGATTCATAATGTATGTGCTTTGCACAAACAAAAAAGGACCCAACTTGGGTCCTCCTTTTTTTAATATTCTACTCTGTGATTTTCACCAACAATACTGATCCATATTTTCCCTGACTTGAAGGATATTTCATTTCCTTCAAAGTCATAGAATCTTGTTCTTCCCTTTCTTTCAGTTTTTTTCCATTCCCCCTCAATCACCTGACCATTCCGGAAAATAAGTGCCTGTCCTGATCCAATTGTATCAAGATCGAGTCTTCCAACATTGTCTATGGCTCTCATGACTATCTTTTGGACAATCAGGGTATCTGCCACAATTTCTCCACCCTCACGATCTCTATGTATTCTCCCTCCCTCATAACGGACGAATTGTTCAGTACTACTCGTATATTTCCAGACAGAAGAATATGTTGGGGGTGCATAAGAAATTTCCACATCAGAGACACACGTATCTCCACAGGATCCTTCTTCTAATTTTCCAAACTTCCATCCGAGAAATTCTTGATTTGTATTTTCTTCTCCATACGCTTTCCATGCCTGGTTCCACAATTTACTCGAAGTATATGTATTGTGTGGTGCATAACGATCCGTACTTCTCCAAAAATACCAACCACGATACATTTCATTCATATCAAAAATCTGATATTCATCTATTTTTTCTAGAGCATCTGGCGAACCACCAACATGCATATACATAATATCTCCATACTCACTCGCCCAATCAAGATAATATGTTCGTGCACTCCGAACTGGTCCGACACTTTCTACTTCCTCATTATTAAAAAATATTGCAAAAAAACGAGTAATATTCCCTTCTGCAGGGGCTTCATAGACCACTCTTGCCTTGGATAATCCAGATACAGGTCTTGCTTCAAAATGATTTTCTATCATCACTCCAATAAGTTCTGAAGTCATATCTTCTTTATTCTCGACACAAAGACCATCCAAAAGACGATGATTCTCACAATCCTGTTCTTCTGCTCTTATTTCCTCAGGTGTCATTTCTTCTTCAACTCCCCTTTTTCCTGGGATGATATACCGAATTCCAACCCAAAGAAGAATGAGGAGAGAAAAAATAAAAATAACTTTTGTTAAGAAGAAAAAAAGAGTATCTGTTTGTGAATACTTTTTGAGAAAAAATTTCCAATTCTTTTTCATAAAAATATTATTTTGTAAGTGAATACATAAAATATTCACTATTATTCCGAATCAATTTATGAAAAGCCAAAACATCTTTTTGTGATATGGATTCCCTATGTGCAACACGAATGGCATCTTCTTTATCCAAGTCAGTTACCAAGGCAAGAGAATATATTCCAGAATTCGTAACAGTTACACGTGCTAACAAGGCATGATGGCACACAGGGCATGTAATATGCACAGTTTTTCCTTGAGCGCCTTCTTCCACAACAAAAAAATTAGCCTTTTTATATTTTTCTTGACACAAAGGACACTGTTCGAGTATTTTTATTTTTTCTTCATTTATTTTCATAGTTTTTTACCATTTTAGTATACCCTATTCAAGACCCGAAGACAATTTTCTTGTAGAACGAGATAAACTCATTGCAATCGCAATGAGAAAATAATTTATCACCAACGATGACCCACCATAACTCAAAAATGGCAGGGTAATACCCGTCAAAGGCATAGCACCAATCGCAGCACCAATATTGAGAGATATATGGATAAAAAACAATAAAAATATCCCTAAATACGTATAAGCCACAAAATCGTCTGTACTGCGTGAGGCGAATAACAAAAGCCGAAACAAAATAAAACCATACAGAATAAAGACAGAAAACACACCAACAAATCCCATTTCCTCAGAAATCACAGCAAAGATAAAGTCTGTCTGTGCTTCTGGCAAAAAATGTAATTGACTTTGTGACCCAAAACCAAGTCCCCTTCCAAAAATTTTTCCCGATCCAACAGCGATAATAGACTGCGTCACATTATATCCAGAATTGAGAGGATCTTTTCCTGGATCAAAAAATGTTAAAAGACGATCTTTCTGATAATCCTTAAACAAGAAAAACCAGGAAAAGAAAAAAATAACAGAAAGAATTCCGAGCAGACCTAAAATATATCTTTTTTTAGTTCCAACAAATAACAGCATTCCAAACCATATACCACCGAGTACCAATGCAGAACCCAAATCTGGTTGTAACAAAATAAATGCTATTGGAATACCAGTAATAATTGCGCTATAGATTACAAAATGAAGCGTCTGAAATTTCCTCCCCTGACGACTCACCCAAAATCCTAAAAATAATATCAAAGCAAGTTTTGCTAATTCTGCTGGCTGGAAAGAGAAACCAACAAATTGAAACCAACCTCTGGTACCACGAATAGACGTTCCAAAAAACAAAACCGCAATTAGTGATACAAGAGCAAGAATATACATGTATTTGGCTGTATTTTCATATACCGTCTTATGGAAATATCCAAAAAATAATACAATTGCAATCCCTAAAAACAACGCCGTTACCTGTGTTGGGAAAAAAGTAAATCCTGTGCCACGAGACAAATCCACACTATACACACCAGCAAGACCAATACCCGTTAAAATAAGGACCGCAATAAAGAGTGGCCACTCAAATTCATGAAAATAATTTTTTATTCGGAAAAACATATGGATATATATTACAATATTTTCCCCGAATTGCAAGGTCATTGACAAAACAGGATTTTTTTGTTATATTTGCACTCATAAACCACACCGAGGAATGACATCATGATGAAAGCATTGTGCGGAATTATTCTTGTATTTCTTGCTTTCAAAACTTTCTATCATATATTTGAAGGACTCGAAAGAAACATCCTTCGAACTCTCATCCTCGAACTTCTCCACAAATATCGAGGCGAAAAATTCTATACATCAGAAATCGCCACAATGATTAACACCCCCCACTACTTTCTACTCTCCAAAGTTCTCTTTGTTCTCACCACAAACCGCCAAATACACCACGAAAGAAAGTTGTTCTATCCAGGACATCCACAATGCCGTTTCGAAGATGTCTTTTGGGTAGACGAGAACTCTCCCCCGCCTCAAACACAATAAAAGAATGCCACCCTCGGCATTCCTCTTTTTTATATATCTCTTATACCTCAGGATTTAAATAGACTTCTCGATCAAAAACATTAACCAATGGTATCAATTTAATTTCCGACACATACGGGATGCCTGTTCCAAACCGTAAGTCTACAGAATACTTTTCACGAGTTTTAAATTCTCCAAGAGAAAGAGGTAAAGCACCTACCATATCTCCGTTATCATACAACTCAACAATAAATTCTGCATCTTTATATCCAAAAGGACTCTCATTTGTAATATCAAAAGTAATGCTATTGAGTGGAACAGAACGCAAGTCACTTGAACCCTGAACAAAGGCAAAATTATCTACCGTATAATCCAAATGTTCGGCAATAAACGCTTGTGGATCTGCAAGAGATTTTGGATCAATTCTTTTCCAACGCATGGAAACAATCTCAAATTTTACCGGAGAAGGATATGACAGAACATCTTCACCAAAAGTAGCCAACCGTTTTTCTTCAAGTGGAAAAAGTACCATTGTGTTTGGTTCCGTCTCACCACCAGCGTATACAAATTTATGGGTGACTTCTACCAAATATTTTTTATTTGGATTCCCTACTCTTGCAAAAAAATCATATTGATCCGGAGTATGAGAAAATATTTGTATATCTGCGACTTGTACATCTTGTGGAAGATACAATGGCTGGAGCAATGAATAATTTTGGAATCCTGCTACACTATTTTCTGCATTCCTGTTATCTTTAAAAAATCCATAAGTAAAATAGGTTCCCCACATTGCAAAAGAATACAATACAGTTACAGCACCAAAAACAAGAAGTGCCCCCATTCCAATTTGTTTCAAAAGGAGTCTATGCTTCACGTACCAAAAACCAGCACCCAATTGCTGGTTTGTTAAACCACCTGAAGCCTCGACATATTGTGTTTTTACTTTTGTATCCTTTTTTTCAAACATACATATTGACAAGCATGCACATAGTATACACGTTTTTCAAAAAAATTGAAAGCAAAAAAGAGGCTTGAATGGATACGAATATTATGATACAATAGGTACGATTTTAAAATAACAATGGTTATTCGTATTTTTAATTTACTGTATGGTAGAAAAGAAAAACCAAAACCCAAGTTCAGATTATAGCGCTAAAAATATTAGCGTTCTTGAAGGTCTCGAAGCAGTAAGAAAACGTCCGGGAATGTATATTGGTTCAACAGGAACAACCGGTCTTCATCACATGATTTGGGAAGTTGTTGATAACTCTTTTGATGAAGCCATGGCAGGATTTTGTAATAATATTATCATTACACTTCTTCCTGAACACTGGATTTCTGTCGAAGATAATGGACGTGGTATCCCTGTAGATATTCATCCACTCAAAAAAGTAAGTGCTCTTGAACTCGTCATGGCAACGCTTCATGCTGGAGGAAAATTTGGAGATGGTGGATATAAAGTATCTGGAGGTCTTCATGGTGTTGGTGTGTCTGTTGTAAATGCACTCTCTCTCCATACACGTGCTGAAGTTCACAGAGATGGACAAATTTGGGTACAAGATTATAAAACAGGAAAACCAGTAGAAAAAGTAAAAGCTATTGGAAAAACAAAAAAAATAGGAACGATTATTAGTTTCCGTCCTGATGATACTATTTTTGAGACTATTGATTTCTCTTGGGAAACAATTATTGATCACCTTCGCCAACAAGCCTATTTAAACAAAGGTGTAAAATTGACTATCATAGATAAAAGAAGTGCAGAAGAAAAAGAAAAAGATAAATCTGCAAAATCCTATCCAGATGCTCATTATCAATTCTTTTTTGAAGGTGGTATTGGAAGTTATGTAAAACACATCAATAGAAACAAAGAACCAAAGCATGAAAATATTTTTTATGTAGAAAAAAAGGTAGAAGATATTCTTATTGAAATTGCTCTTCAATATACTGATGATTATTCAGAATCTCTCCATGCTTTTGCAAATAACATTACCAATCCAGAAGGTGGTATGCATGTCCAGGGTTTCCGTACAGCACTCACAAGAACTCTGAACACCTATGCACGAAATAAAAATATTTTGAAGGAAAAAGATCCGAATCTTACAGGAGAAGATGTTCGAGAAGGATTAACCACTATTATTTCTGTTAAAATCCCTGATCCACAATTTGAAGGACAGACAAAAAGTAAACTCGGAAATCCAGAAGTAAAACCAGCTGTAGAACAAATCTTTGGTGAATTTTTTACAATTTTCCTTGAAGAACACCCAAAGGATGCTGAAGGTATTCTTGGAAAATGTCTTCTCGCAGCAAGAGCCCGAACAGCAGCACGTGTTGCTCGCGAATCCGTTCTTCGCAAAGGAGCACTCGAAGGATTTACTCTTCCAGGAAAACTTGCCGATTGTTCCAGTAGAAAAGCAGAAATTTCTGAGCTCTACCTTGTAGAGGGAGATTCTGCTGGAGGTTCTGCAAAACAAGGACGAGATAGACATACACAAGCGATTCTTCCACTTCGTGGAAAAGTTCTCAATGTAGAGAGAGCTCGTTTAGACAAGATACTCTCAAACAATGAATTAAAATCTCTTATTATTGCCCTAGGAACAAACATTGGTGAGATGTTCGATATAGAAAAACTTCGTTATCACAGAATTATCATCATGACCGATGCTGATGTGGATGGAGCACATATCCGTACCCTTCTCCTCACACTTTTCTTCCGTTATTTTCCTGAACTTATACAAAAAGGACATATATACATTGCACAACCACCACTCTTTTCTCTCAAGTCTGGAAAAGCAGTAAAATGGTTCTTTGCAGAAGAAGATCTTCAAAAATATTTAAAGAAACAAGGAATTAGTATTGAAGATGCTGAGGTTGAAGAAAATGGTGAGGAAACAGGAGAAGAAGTTGAAACAGAAAAAATAGAAGACAAAGCAAAACAAAAGAAATTAAACATTCAGAGATACAAAGGTTTGGGAGAAATGAATCCTGAACAACTTTGGGAAACTACTATGAACCCAGAAACCCGTATCATGCTTCAAGTAACCATTGAAGATGCAGAAAAAGCAAATGAAGTTTTCGATATCCTCATGGGTTCAGAAGTTGCCCCACGTAAAAAATTCATACAAACACATGCAAAAAATGTAAAAAATCTAGACATATAAAAAAGAAACCACCGAAAGGTGGTTTTTTAATATAAAAAAAGCCCGGAACCGAAGTTCCAGGCACAGGGGAAAGAGCAAAGGTGAGTTGTTCAGTCATCGTCTCGTACATCCCAGCGAACAGGTGCAGGAGGAATCGACCTCTTACGCATCGCCTCGATCTGGAAGAGGACCTCAGCCTCCTCAAGTTGAGCCTGTGACCGAGCACCCCGATCACACTGGGAAAAGTTCGCCAGGATGGTCGACGGTGGCATTTGTTCCCAATCTACATCCGTGAGATTGAACAGCTCTCCAGGATGGGCTTCCCTCCACTGCACAATCCGACGATTGAACTCATCGACTTTACCTCGCTCAAGAAGGAGCAAAGCAATCTCCCGCGTTAACTCGTGCATATTCCCTACTTTCTGACCTCTCGGGTCATGGTTGTATTAAAAGACTAACACAATCACGATTTTTTGTAAATAAAAAAATCCCGGAAACAATGTCCGGGTGGTGGGTGGGAATTTTGGTGGAGTGATTACATCCACGAAATCTTGGTTTGTTTACCTTCCTCTTCGACGGTGTAGCCGAGGATGCGAAGTGCCTGACAGAATCCTTCATCGAGTGAACAGGAAAGAATATACGGGAGATTCGACTCAGCTGTGTGGTATGGATGCCCCTCAATTTTGTCAGCGATTTCTCCCAAGAGTCGAGTGAGAAACTCAAACCGTGCAAGACGTTTTCCACACTGTGGAGGGTCTTCACTTATTCCATAATAAACTGCTGTCTGAATTGCTCTAGCTTCTACAGCCGTATAAATACGCATTTCCGTTCTCTTTCTGACCTCAAAGGTCCTGGTTGTATAAAAAGACTAACACAAACACTCTGTTTTGTAAATAAAAAAATCCCGGAAACAATGTCCGGGTGGTGGGTGGGAAAAAAGCGGGGCAGGAGAGGGACTCCTACTGATCTGTGGGGGGACGACGCTCGCGCCGACGCGCATCGGCCACAGTCTCATCGAAACGACCAGCGACAGTGTACCGTCGCGCAAGGGTATCGTTGGCAATCTCCCTGCACAACGCTTGATCTTCTGGAGTGGACAGATCGAAGCACTCGAACATGCAAGACCAAGCACCAAATGACTGTCGTTCACCCTGATGCGTGGTATCTGGCATCTCACACCTCCTTGTTGGTGGAATCTGGTTCTGTGGGAGAACTCCCCTTCTTTCGTGCAGAAGTCGCTTCTTTGGCCTGCTGCCAAAGGAGTTTCACACTCTCCGGTGGATTACAAAGACGAAAGATGGTGACGGCACCATGACGCTCCACACGGAGTGGAATCCTTGATCTACTCATTGGCTATTCCTTTCTTCTAGTGTATTTCCATACTACCATTTGTATTATTTTTGTCAAAATAGAAAAACCACCAATTTCTTGGTG
>JAZDMW010000073.1:0-3115 GCA_043800545.1 Candidatus Magasanikiibacteriota bacterium
GGTCTTCTTATTATAGGAGTTGGTCGTGGGGCAACCAAGCGCTTGGATGAATTCAAAGGAATGGAAAAGGAATATATTGCAGAAATTACCCTTGGGGCTACCTCAGATACCCAAGACAAAACTGGGACTCTTATATCTGGAAATACAGATATACTCCCCTCTCTTGAGGAAATTTCCACTGTTGTATCTTCTTTTATTGGAAAACAAACACAAATTCCCCCAATGTTTTCTGCCAAAAAAGTAAAAGGAAAAAAACTCTATGAGTTAGCGAGAAAAGGTGAGGAAATTGAGAGAGAACCCGTTTCTATTGAAATATATGATATTGAGCTCATGTCATACCATTACCCTACTCTCCAAGTACGAATTCAGGTCTCCACAGGCACATATATCCGTACCCTTGCCTATGATATTGGAGAAAAACTGGGTACAGGTGCCTATTGTCATGAACTCAGACGAACAAAAATTGGAAAATACTTGGTAGAAAATGCGAAAGATCCAAAAACAATTACTGAAAAAGATATTTTTGCTGTATAAAGCAATTATTTGACAAAATTCAGTATTTGTGATATGATTTCTATGCTAAAAGGTTAATTATTCATTTATTATAACGTCCGTACAAGAGTTGTTTTCGAAAGATTTTGAGCGATATGAACAGAGACGGGATATCACAAAAAAGACTGAATTTAGCAAAAAACATGAAATTTACATTGTTTACAACTTGTGATCTTCCATACAAGCAATAATTTTCTGCTTGTTTAAGCTACGCTAAAAAACTTCTTTGGAAACAGCCTCTGCCCGGATATGAGGACTATTTTTATGTATTATTTCATTGTAGCTCTAGTCGCTATTGCTATCGGTGGAGTGGTAGGATATATCACTCGCAAAAACCAAGCAAAACGACAAATAGACTCAGCTGAAGCAAACATTGAACAACGTATTGCTGACGCAAAAAACAAAGAAAAACAAATGCTCCTTGAAGCCAAAGAGCAATCCATTAAATTCATGGATGAGGCAAAAAAGGAAGAACAAGAAAGACGCCATGAACTTCGCAAAATGCAAGACCGTCTTGAACAACGTGAAAACATGTTCGACAAAAAGCTCATGGAAATTGAAGAACAAAAAACAAGACTCCAAAACAAAGCAAATGAAATCATGCAAATCAAGGAAAGAATTGATGCAAAGCATGAGGAAATCACAAAGAAGCTTGCTGAAGTGGCAAACTTGAGCCAAGAACAAGCACGAACACAACTTCTTGAACGTGTAGAAAAAGAAGCTCAAGAGGATCTCATGGCACGAAGAGTAAAACTCGACAAAAAAAGTGATGAAGAAATTCAAGACAAAGCACGTGAAATCCTTGTCAGTTGTATGCAAAGAACTGCTTGCAACCATGCAGCAGAAACTACTTCAACCGCAGTATCTCTTCCAAGTGATGAGATGAAAGGACGTATTATTGGAAAAGAAGGAAGAAATATTAAAACCATAGAAAAATTGACTGGTTGTGAACTCATTATTGACGAAACTCCAGAGCTGATTCTCATCTCAAGTTTCTCCCCTATCCGTAGACGTGTTTGTGCTGTTGCACTTGAAAAATTGATTAAAGATGGACGAATTCAACCAGCAAAAATAGAAGAATTTATTGAAGAGGCAAAGAAAGAACTCGCAATAGATATTAAAAAAGCTGGACAAGAATCATTGAATAGGGTTGGTATTGTGGTTCCAGATGATAAACTTGTTTCTATCATTGGACGTCTCAAATACCGAACCAGCTATGGACAAAACGTACTCAACCACAGTGAAGAAGTTGCTTTCATTTCTGCGCTTATTGCTGAAGAAATTGGGGTAGATCCTGCGAAAGCAAAGAAAGCTGGATACTTCCATGATATTGGAAAAGCGGTTGATCATGAAAGTGAAGGAGCTCATACACAAATTGGTGAAACCATCTTGAAAAAATTCAATATGGATGCTGATCTTGCTGAAGTTGCTCTTACTCATCATGATACGAATCCACCTTCAGTTCTTACAAAGATTGTTATGGCAGCTGATGCTATTTCATCTTCACGCGTTGGAGCACGAAGAGATAGTATTGAACAATATGTTGCTCGCTTGAACGAACTTGAAGGAACTGCAAAAAGTTTCCCTGGTGTAGAAAAAGCATATGCTATTCAAGCCGGTCGTGAAATTCGTGTGTTCATCAATCCAAGTGAAATTGATGATTATCAATCATACAATCTTGCAAAAGATATTGCGAGAAAGATTGAAGCAGAACACCAATACCCTGGCGAAATCAAAGTTATGGTGATCAGAGAAAACCGTGCAATTGAATACGCAAGATAAAAAGTAAAAAAGAAAGAAAATAAAACTGCTAGAAATAGCAGTTTTATATTTTTCAATTTTTTATTCTCAAAAAAACTCAATTCCTTGCCTCTATTGACACATTTTTCTTTATTGCGTACAATATATATGTTAAATAATTTATGTGAATAACATATTCAATATGAATAAAGCAGCCCTTGCTCAACACATTGCAGAAAAGGTCGGCGTCACCAAAAAAGAAGCAGAGGAAATGATTGCCACTTTTGTAGATATCGTCACCAATACTCTCAAAGCAAATGGAGAAGTTAATATCGCAGGATTTGGTGCTTTTAGTGCACGTATTCGCAAAGGAAGAATCGGTGTAAACCCACAAAATCCAAATGAAAAAATTGAAGTACCTCCTGTAAAAGTTGCAAAATTTAAACCAGGAAAAGGACTTAAGGACTCTCTTAAAAATAGTTGATTTTTTTACCTTTCATAAAACCACAGGATTACTGTGGTTTTATTATATATCCCTATTTCTCTTGACGAATCACTCTCTTTCCTGTATAATACAACCTGTTCAAACCTTCACACGAAGGCCCGTTCGTCTAGTGGCTAGGACACATGGTTCTCATCCATGGAACAGGGGTCCGATTCCCCTACGGGCTACAATGTCAGGGTAGCTCAGCTGGCTAGAGCACAGGATTCATAACCCTGAGGTCGGGAGTTCGAGTCTCCCCCTTGACACAAAGAAAAGACAGTATTATTATATACTGTCTTTTTGTTTTTATTTCTTTATTTTTCTTAAACTCCGTTGATA
>JAZDMW010000033.1:0-17909 GCA_043800545.1 Candidatus Magasanikiibacteriota bacterium
TTTTGGAAGTAAACGAAAATCTTGGAAAATGACTCCGATTTGTCTTCGAAGTAAAGGAATATCTCTATATGGAATACGTGTAATATCCCAACCACCTATTTCTATTTTTCCATGCGTTGGTTTTTCTTCCGCAATCAATAATTTTATGAGCGTGGTTTTTCCACTTCCACTTTGACCAACGATAGAAACAAAATCACCGGCTTCAATATGTAAGTCGATGTCTTGAAGTGCAAAACTTTCTGGGACGTATTGTTTCCCAACACCTTTGAGTTTAATCATATGGAAATATTATACCATATTTTTTGAAGTAAGAAAAAAAGCGCAGAATGCGCTTTTTAATTCATGATAATTTTTATTTATTTCACTACTTCAACTTGTAAACCTTCTGTATTTTCTCCCTCAATTTGTATATCCTCTACAACCGGTGTTGTATCTGCCGTTTCTTCTGCAGGTGCATTTTTCTCTGCTTCGAGTTTTTCTTGAATCGCTACAAAAGGATTCGTAACATTCATATGCACGTTTATTTTTGCATTACGAAGGACTTCATCCATATATGCAGCAAAATCCTTTACAGTTGTTTTTCCATCCACACGGATAATATGATAACCATATTGTGTCTTTACCAATTGATCAAGAAGTTTTGGTTGTCCATTCTCAAGAGTTACAGAAAAACATGCAGTCTCAAATTCTCCTACCATGTCTCCTTTTTCAAACCAACCAAGGTCTCCACCAAGAGTAGCAGTACCATCACTTCCATGTTCTTTCGCCATATCCTCAAATGTTGCTTCTCCGTTTTTTATTTTTTGAAGTACACTTTCTGCAAGACTCTTCACAGTAGCATCGTCTTCACCTTCTTCAACCATGAAGAGAATGTGTCTTGCACGGACAGCTTCATCTGTTGTCGCATATTCCTTCATCAGGTCAGAATTTCCATACATGACAGCTTCTCCTAATTTTTCTTCAAGAAGTACAGGGAGAACAATCTGATCAAAATAAGTATCTAAATCCCAATCATAATTCGTCATCAATTCTGTATTTGCTGCTTCTTTATCCCCACCAAATTCTGCGAGCAAATTATCTTTTGCTGTTTGCTTATCTTCTTCTGTCACAGAGACATCAAAATCTTTTGCAACATCAGTAAGAAGGATGTTAATAAGCTGACGAGATAAAACCATATCTGACATTTCTGCTTCTTTCAAATCTCCATACGTATCTGGATTTGCAGCTGCAAATTTACGAATAGCATGAAGATGATTCAAATACTGTGTATATGGAAGAGTTTTTCCATTTATTGATGCTGCTGAAATATTCATTATACCAGCAACCTTCACAACCATTTCATTTTCTGAAACATTCTTCACTGAATTTTTAACAAAGAAGAAACTGCCAATAGCCAGCACTGCCAATGCAGCAACAAAGCCATAGCCTAAAGTCTTCATTCCTTTTGAAGAATCTTTTTTTGTTGATTCCTGTACCCCCTCCTGTGTGTTATTTTCTGTCATACGAAAATGTATATACAATAATTAATTATTCTTTACCTTGAGTAAAATAATACCACCATTTTAACGGATTCTTCAATATTCGTCCAGAGGCTTCATCTTCTTCACTTGTGGATGGAGTTTTTGTCTCAGTATCCTCAACAATCATAACCCCTTCCCCAGGCTTTTTCAAATTCAACTCAGTTCGTGCTTTTTCTTCCACATAATCATCACTCATAACATACTGAAGAATTTCCATAGACTCTAACTTCTGTTTTGAGAGAGCATCAATCTGCGTTTCTAACTGACGAATTTCTTCCTTTACTTTGTAGTCTCTATAATACGATCGCATAAACCCACACACCAATACTAAAGATAAACCAAAAAATAGTATCACGAAAAGTCGGGAAGAAAAAAACATTCGGAGTCTTGTTGGTTCTTGTCTTATGGGCATAGATATCTATTTATGAGTGTGTCCCGAATACTGTAATAACATATTTCTCACAATTTGTCTATCATCAAAAGGAATCATTTTCCCTTTTACGACCATTCCTTGCTCGCTCCCCTTTCCAGTAATAAGAACAATATCCCCATCATGTGCCATATTGAGAGCCATGTGGATGGCCTCTTTTCTGTCTAACACTTCAAAAATATTCTTGTCTAATTTCTTTCCCGTTTTTTCTACCGCTGTCCGAACATCTCGTATAATATCCATTGGATTATCGTCATACGGATCCTCATCTGTCACAATCACAATATCTGCATTATTCCCAACAAATTCCCCAACGGTAAATCTTCTACTGATGTCTCTTCCACCACCAGTTGAACCAAATACATGAATTATTCTCTTTGGCTTTTGCAATTTTACAACTTCATACAATGCTTCAATGGCAATAGGTTCAAATGCATAGTCTACAATCACCTGAAACCCATGTTTTTTTGCTTCCGGAATAAATTCCAAACGCCCAGGTACTCCTTTTAGTTTTTCTATTGCTTTTTGAATCTTTTTCCAATCTACACTGAGTGAACGGAGAATGGCAATAACAGGAAGAATGTTCATCACATTAAATGCCCCAAAAAGAGGTGCAAAAAAAGATATTTCTCCAACGGTAAAATACAAACCTTCTTTTTTTACTTCAACATCTTTTGCTGACAAAGAGAAATCTCCATTATTACCATACGCTTTATCTGCATAAATTATTTCATCCTCCCGATAGAATATGCCAGATTCGTCAAAAGGAAAAGAAAGAAATTCTTTTGCATTTGCACAATTTCCATTTACTAAAGCACGTTTTGGAACACTCTTTTCTCCTTCAAAAAAATTCTCTAATTTTTTATTTGTTTTTTTTCTACATTGGGAAACATACTCAAAAATTCCAAGCTTCGCCCCTTTATAGTTGTCAAAACTTCCATGAGCATCAATATGCTCAGGATATAAATTGGTAAGCACGACGGTGTCATAATTAATATACTTATGACGATACTGCAAAAAACCCTCTGAAGTCGTCTCAACAATAGCAATATCACACTTTGCTTCAACCATTTTTCTCAAATACTTTTGTATTTGTGCAAGACCAAGCATGGTCATTTTTTGATCATTCATGGTTTGTTTTCCAGCAACGTAAAAATCTACTGTTGAGAGAGAACCAACACGGAATCCAACAGATTCTAAAGTCTGTCGTAAAAAATCTATGGTACTGGATTTTCCACTCGTACCTGTAACTCCAATTACAAATAATTCTTCTGATGGAAAACCATATTTTTTTGCCCCTTTCCTTGCAACCAAAAGATGACGGAGATTCCGTACACTTCGAGGAATAATTTTTTTGACAAGTTTCTTCATAATTAATCTTTCATTCGCAAGCTCAGCTCATAATGAACAATCTCTAATCTATTTCTTGAACTTTTTGCTTGATCAAATTTATTTCTCAAATAACTCGTGAGATCAAATTCAATCAATTCACCTATTATTTCTTCAGAAGCTTCCAAACACTCATCCACTGTTTTCATATCCTTATTCGTTGCTGCTCGAATTGCGTATCTATACAACTCTCCAGGAACATCACAGAGACCAGACAAATATACTTCTGGATCCAAAGATAACCCTGCAACCTTATTAATTTTTCTTTTTGTTACAAAATCAAAGAAAGAAACTGCTTCTACATATTCTTCCAATCCTGCACGGAATGCTCCTTCATCAATAATTGTACTTTTGTACTTTTTTTGTAAATCCTTTAACAATTTTTCTGCTTCATGCAATTTTTCTTCTGCCTCCTTCAAATTTCCTCTATGAATAGAAAAAATAGCCCGCTTTGCATGATGAAGCGCATCACCAGAATTTTTAATAACATCCCTTCGGGTGAGTGCATATTCGTGAAAAGACTTTTTGAGTTCTTTCAGGTACTGTTTATTCAACATAGATTTGTATTATATCTCTCATTTCGTGACTAAAACGTAGTTAAATTATAACAAATTTTGTGGAAAATTACAAGACAAAAAATCTTCTTTACATTCCAAATTTTTTACACCCTTTTTCCATTTCTTAAGATAATAAATAATCCTTTCACACTTTCAATAAGTGCCATATTGAAAATTCCATATCCAAGCATAAGCACCCAATGACTCCACGTAAGCGGTACAGTACGCAATACATATTGAAATGGAGGAAAATAGATTGCCGAGATGAGTAATACCCATCCAAGAATCACAGCTCCGACTAAATATTTATTGGAAAAAGGATTTATCTGCCATACAAATTTCTTCATACTTCGTATGGAAAAAATAAATAAAAGTGCATCAGTACCAAATCCGACAAACACAAGCGTTCTCGTCAATGCAATATCTCCCGTTGTTTTCCAAAAATATACAAAAATTGAAAACAGAGCAAAATTTGCAAGAATACTTTTGAGAAGAATCATAATCCTCATCTTTTTATCTATGAGAGATTCATCTTTCTTCCTTGGAGGTTCATCCATTGTACCAGGCTCTTTATTATCAAAAGCGAGCGCCATATTTGGAAAAGAATCTTGCATAATATTTATCCAAAGTATTTGTGCTGGAAGAGCAGCGAGTGGAAATCCAGCCACAATACTTCCGGTAATTAATACGACTTCAGCAAAACTTCCTGCGAGCAAATAGAGAATTACTTTTTTAATATTCTGATAAATATGCCTTCCCTCTTCAATAGCATCAACAATCGTAGTAAAACTATCATCAAGAAGTACCATATCTGAGGTTTCCTTTGCTACATCAGTACCTGATCCAAGCGCAATTCCAATATCTGCACCTTTAATCGCTGGGGCATCATTAATTCCATCTCCAGTCATGGCAACCACTTCCCCATTTGCTTGAAAAGCACGAACAATCTGTATTTTTTGTCCCGGTTCAACACGAGCAAAAACAGTAATATACTTTAATTTTTTTTGAAGTTCTTCATCACTGAGATTTGCAAGTTCATCTCCATTCATTATTCTTTTTTCTTCATGAGGTAAATGCAATTCCGCTGCAATGGCCCTTGCTGTTCGCATATGATCCCCAGTTATCATAACCACATGAATTCCTGCTCGTCTTGCTTTCTTAATAGTATCAGCGACATCACGACGAATTGGATCAGAAATATACACTATGGCTACGAGGACTAGATTTTTTAGGTCTCCTTCATCCAATGTTTTATCTTCCTTTTTTTTGTATGCAAGAGCCAGTGTTCTATACCCTTTGTTTGCACCGTTATCTACTTGTTTTTGAAACCAATCTGCTTGTTTTTTGGTCAATTTCTTTTCCTTTCCGTCTTCCATGTACTTTGAAGACATGAGCAAGATGACCTCTGGAGCACCTTTTACAAAAATAAAATTTTCATTATTTTCACACAACGTTGCCATGTATTTTGTTTTACTCGAAAATGGCAAATCTTTTCTTCTTTTATATTTTTGTTCTAATTCTTCAAAGGAAAGACGAGAAATTTTTACAGCATGCATCAAAGCGACTTCTGTGGTATCTCCAATAAATTTCCAATTCTTTTCTGTCATTTCTCCGTCTTCAACAATAACATTATTACACAAAGCACTAATTTCTAATGCTCTTGTTATTTCTCGAGATAATGTCTTTTTATGTTCCCGAAGTATATCAATTGAAATATTTTCTGCTGAGGAAATAATTCGCGACAAACGCATATTTCCTTCTGTCAATGTTCCTGTTTTATCCGTACAAATAACACTCACAGCACCAAGAGTTTCTGCTGCGATAAGTCTCCTGAGTAATGCATTTCTTTTAAAAACAAATTGCATTCCAATTGCAAGAATAACTGTCAAAGAAATAACAAGACCTTCTGGAATGGCTGCAACGGCAACGGCAACTGAAGTTTCAAATAAATGGAGAATACTATTTTGTCCATTATTCATGAAAAAACCAACAGCAAAAATAAAAATCGCAATAAGTACTACCACAATACTAATAAACTTCCCTAATTTCGCTAATTGCATTTGCAAAGGGGTTTCGTCTTCTCTGGTACTCTGTACCAGAGAAGCAATCTTTCCAATTTCAGTATCCATGCCTGTTGCTGTCACAACCATGGTTCCTTCACCTTCTGCAATTGCTGTTCCACGGAAAAGCATATTTGTTCTTTCTCCAATACGCACATCTTTTCCAAGTACTTTATTTGTTTTTTTAATTGGTTCAGATTCTCCCGTAAGTGGGGCCTCATTTACATGAAGATTCTTCACTTCGAGCAATCTTCCATCTGCTTGAATTTTATCCCCTGGAAAAACAAAAATAATATCTCCTGGTACAATTTCTGTACTCTCTATTTTTTGTTTTTTTCCATCGCGAATTACGATTGCTTTATACTCCACCAATGATTGAAGTTTTTTCAAAGCCTGGTTTGCCTTATCTTCCTGAAAAAAACCAATAAATGAATTAATAAAAGCAGTGACATAAATGAGAATCATGTCCAAAAATTCACCAAACAGCCCACTAATAGTTCCAGCCACCAAAAGGATGAGTAACAATGGACTTTTCCACTGTTTTACAAAAACAGAAAAACGACTCAAATACTCCCCCGTAATTTGGAGTGTATTATATCCATATTCCTGTTGCTTTTCCTTAATCGCTGTCCTTCCCAATCCCTTATCTATTTTTACCTGAAAATGATTTAAAACCTCTGAAGTACTTTGGTCATAATATTGCATATTTTTCCCCAGTTTACTTGACTATTTTTCTCTAATAGTATATCATATTTGCATTATACAAACCAAAAAACGCATGGTCCGGTAGCTCAGTTGGTAGAGCAGCAGCCTTTTAAGCTGATGGTCGTGGGTTCAATCCCCACCCGGATCACAAAAAAACTCCCTTTTGGGGAGTTTTTTATATATGATCTTTTTTTCCATTTTTACTAGACTACCTGGAGTTTTTCTTCGATAATCACAAGTCTTTCCTCAAGACGATTATATTTATTTCTCAAAGCAGCCAATTCGATATCTAGAGTTTCGTGGAGCTTCACAAATCTATCTACAGAATTCAAAACAACATCAAATTTTTCATCAACATATTCCATGCTTGGCTTGTCTTTCAGTTGTCCTTTAATATCGAGTACTTCTACGAGAATCTTATCTAAAATTTGTTCTTGTTCCATATGATTATGTATCTCATTTCAATACTTAAATTATAAATCTCGGAAGCCTCTTTGTCAATGACTCACCGCATGTTTTAAAAAACTCCCTTTTGGGGAGTTTTTTCTATTATTCTTTTTTCTATTATACTCTTTTACTTTTCTTTCTGTCTGTTTCCTTCAATACCTGCTTACGAATACGAATATTACTTGGAGTAATTTCAAGGTATTCATCTTCATCTATAATTTCAAGTCCTCTTTCAAGAGTCACAGGAACATGAGGAGTCAAATTGAGTGCATCGTCAGAACCACTCGCACGCATGTTGGTTAAATGTTTTCCTTTGATAGGATTCACATTCATATCCTCACCCTTTGATGTATTTCCAATAACCATTCCTTCATACACTTCAGTTGTAGGACCAATATAAAGCATACCACGATCTTGCAAATTCGCAAGAGAATATCCAAGTGCTTTTCCAGTTTCCATGGATACCATAGAACCGACACTTCTTTTATCTATCTGTCCTACGTGATCACGGAATCCAATTACTTGACTACACATGATACCTTCACCTCTTGTGTCCATGATAAACTGTCCACGATATCCAAGAAGACCACGAGATGGCATTTCGAAAATAATACGTGTCTGTCCATTCTTTGAACTCATATTGGTTGCGACACCTTTTCTCTTTCCCATTCTTTCCATCACAATTCCAGCGAATTCATCAGGTACATCAACCGTTACTTCTTCAAAAGGTTCTTGTTTTTTTCCATTTAATTCTTTGATAATAACTTGTGGTTGAGATACTTGCATTTCAAATCCTTCACGACGCATGTTCTCCAAAAGAACGGCAATATGCATTTCTCCACGACCGTAAAGCTTGTAGTGATCAATTGGACTAAAATCTATTCTTAACCCAACGTTTACCTCAAGTTCTTTTTCCAAACGTTCTTTAATTTGTCTTGTTGTTACAAATTTTCCATCACGTCCAGCAAAAGGTGAACTATTTACCAAAAGATTCATGGAAATAGTTGGTTCGTCTATCATAATTGCAGGAAGTGGTTCTTGGTTTTCATTTTCACAAATGGTTTCACCAATATATATATCTGGAATACCAGCAATCATAACCAAGTCACCAGCGATAGCCTCTGTAAGGTCTTCTTTTTGTATACCACGAAAAGTTTGTATTTTTGTAATTGATCCAGTACGTGTTTCACCATCTGGTTTTTTTACAAATACTTTTGTTCCTGTTTTTACAGTACCTTCATATACTCTTCCAATAGCAAGACGTCCAAGATAGTTATCATATGCAAGATTAAATGGTTGCATACGAAAAGGAAGTGAGGTGTCTGCTTGTGCAGGTGCTACATATTGAAGAACCGCATCGAGGATTGGAAACAAATTTTCTGATTCGTCTTCCATTTTCCACTTTGCAATACCCGCTTTTCCATTTGCATACAGAGTCACAAAATCAAGTTGCTCATCATTTGCTCCCAAGTCCATAAAGAGTTCCAAAACCTGATCATGAGTTCTAACAACATCAGCAGCTTGTTTGTCTATTTTGTTAATAATCACAATAGGCTTAAGACCAAGCTCAAGTGATTTTTTGAGTACGAATTTTGTTTGTGGCATTGGACCTTCTTGTGCATCTACGATTAAAAGCACAGAATCAATGGAACGAAGAACACGTTCTACTTCAGAACCGAAGTCAGCATGGCCCGGAGTATCCACGATATTAATTTTTGTTCCTTTATAAAAAACTGAGGTGTTTTTTGCATAAATAGTAATACCACGTTCTTTCTCAAGAGCGTTACTATCCATTGTTACATTTTCGTCAGTTACCATGCCTGTTTGACGCATCAAAGCATCCGTGAGAGTTGTCTTCCCATGGTCTACGTGAGCGATAATTGCTATATTTCGAATTTCCATACATTTTTTAAAAAGGAGAATACCGCAAAGTATAGCAAAATATTATAGTTTTGTCAAGTGACAATTATTTTCCAAAATAATACCCTTTTTTTTGTATAAAAAAGCATACCTTTTTTCTTTCCATTGACACCCTAAAATGTGGATGATATATTACAAACACAACAACAAGAGAGAGGTGCATCATGAAGGAGAACACCATCAAATCCATCCGCATCGGCGGAGGTGGTAGGATGTTCATCGGACACCCGTGTCCAGTTTCGAAGATTGCAGATCTCACAAGACCAAAGTCAGACGACCAATCCGTCTCCATCGGCGGAGGAGGCAGAGTGTTCATTGGACACCCTGTCCCCACTTCGAAGATTGCAGACCTCACACAAGATGTTCCTCCGACAACCCCCTAAATCACCCCACCTGACCTTTCCCCCCACGAAACAGAAGAAGCACCTGTGTGCCTCTTCTTTTAATTTATATATATGTTAATATTATTCTTCAGTATTCGTGACATCAGGTCTATTTTTCATACAACCTCCCATTCCCTTGTGCATACCTTTTCCACCCATTTCAGGCAAGCCAAGTTCCTCACGAAGAGCATTTGCTTCATCTACCTTTCCGTCTTTCATAAGCGTATGAACCTGCTTCATTTTTGCAAAGTTTTCTTCTGTTGCATTTTGAAGCATTTCTTCTGCCATTCTTTTCTGTTCACTTACACGTTCTTCAATGTGTGACTTCCAAGTAGCAAAATCATCAGTCTCAAAAACTTCTTCCATTTGTGCTTTTTTATCTGCAAAATTTTCTCGCAGTTTTTTTGCATTTTCAGTATTCGCTGCAAATGCAGTTCCTCCAGCTCCAAGTGTCAGGCCAATACCGAGGACACTCAATGCTATTTTTTGTTTGTTATTCATACATGTTTTGTTAATGATTATTGCGCGCGCTTTCATCTAGTATTACGTATTGGGAATGGTATTTCTTTCATTTGTCTTTTTGGAAACCACGGATAAATTCTCATTACTGTAAATTCTGTATCTGACATTTGCTTTCCTTCCAGCTTTAAACGCATCCCCAATTGTATATCTACATTCGGCATTATTTGTGCATTCTCAAGAGAAATTTTCCATAGTTTTCTTGAGACATCTTCAAATAAATATACATATGGTCCCTCATACCCAACGACGATTCCTGCAAGATATCCTGCTTCTGGATTTTGCCAAAAATGCTGTCTTTGTTCATCCATCATTTTATACATAGGTATACTCATCTGAAGTCTTGTTTCCATCAGTTCTCCTATACCCACAGCAAAAGATATAATTCCCAATACACAGATACTCACACTGAGAATGCCTGCCAATATTCCTGTTCTATATCTATGCCCAAAATTGGTATGACGGATTACAACGTATGCACCAAAAATAAAAATACACAAGAAAAGAAGCCAAAAATATGGGATAGCAGAAAGAAGATGAAACAAAAATGGTGAAGTTCCTGCTCTCATAAAAATTCCCCAATCTGTATTTACGCATAAAAAAGAAAAAAGAGAAACAGATACTATTGCTCCAACAATAAGGACAACCGCTAATGTCCACCAAAAAGATCGACGAGCAAATACCATCATTTTAGATTCTGGATGAATTTGCTTTGATTCAATAATTTTTAATATATTTTCCCCAATTTCGTTTTTCATACTATATAACCTTATATTTTTTTTGAAATTGTTTTTTTGCACGATTGATAAGTGTACCAACAGTACCAATTGGTTTATGTAAAATGTCAGCTATTTCTTGATACTCTTTTTCTTCTAAATACTTCAATACCAAGACATCACGATATTTTGGATCGAGGAGCGAAAGAATATTTTGTATTTCTTTTCCAAATTCTTCTTTTTCTTTCATTTGAATAAAATCAAAAGTACCCGCGATATGTTCTAATTCTTCTGGTTCCAGATATACTGATTTTGGTCGTATTTTCTTTTTTCGAAAAGTTGATATGGTTTCATTTCTCGCTATCCTATAAATCCATGATGAAAAAGATTGCTTTGAATCATAACTGGTGAGATGAATGTATACTTTTATAAATATCTCTTGCAAAAGATCCTCAATATCTTCATGTGTTCCTCCAGAAATTCTCCGTATATATCTGGAAAGTGCTGGTTGATATTTTTGTATAATACACAAAAAATACTCTTTCTCTTGAAGAGAGAGTACTACAAGCTCGGCATCTGTCTTTTTTTTACAGTCTTGGCTCATATATGATATATACGCAAGATATTCTTGTTTTCTTTCAAAGTGAAAACAGCCAAAAGGCTGTTTTATGATTTCACTACACTCAAAAGTACTTGTAAAATATCGTATTCATTTGCCCTCGGAAGAAGAGCATGGATATTTTTTCCAAGTTCCTCCCGTTTCTTTTTATCCCCCAATAACTGTTTTATATTCCCTGCAAGGGCATTCCCATCTGTGGTTTCTTCTGGAAGCAAAATAACAGCATTTTCTCGTTGAAGAAAATTTACATTTTCTACTTGATGTCCGAATTTTGGAATCACAATTGCTGGCTTTGCTAAGGCTGCTATTTCTGTCAATGAACCAAAACCACCACGAGTAACAATAACATCTGCAACGGCATACGCATCTTTCATTTCATTCGTAAAAAATTGGAAACTTTTATAATTTTTATAAATATTTTTTGCTTGTTCTACCATTTCCTGTGGGCGTTCTTTTCCTGTTAAATGAATTACATTACACATACCTTCAAGATGTCCCATAGCTTCTACCATGATTTTATTAATTTTCATGGAACCCGTTCCCCCACCCATAGAAAATACTATTGGCAAATTTTTATCCAACAAAAATTTTTCGTACGCTTTTTCTTTATTTCCATGCAAAAGATCCTCACGTACAGGATTCCCTAACACATATACTTTTTTTTGATTAAATGCAAACTCAAGTTTCCCAGTGGAAACAGTAATAACTTTTGCAACTTTTGACATTATTCTATTCGCAAGTCCGACACGAATATCTTGTTGATGTATCCATGTTGGAATACCAAGCATCCATGCAGAAAAATGGACAGGAACAGAAGTAAAACCACCAGCAGAAATACAAACATCCGGTTTTTCTCTCAAAAGAAAATTAAAAGATTGCAGTCCACCAAAAATTATTTTAAAAATATCAAGAAAATTCAGAAAAGACCAATACCTTCGAAGTTTTCCTGAAGCAATAGTATAAAAAGGTATTTGATGGCCGACAATAAGTTCTTTTTCCGGACCATCTTTTGTACCAATCCACAAATACTCAATTTTTTTATCATGAGTATCCAATGCTTCTTTTATTGCGAGAAGCGGTGTAACTGGTCCAAGCGTTCCTCCACCGGAAAAAAGTATCTTCATATTATTTCATCTTTAATGTCTTCAAAATATCATCAGTAAAATCCCAATTATATACTCCCAGATGTTCAATAACGAAAAGATAATCCTTTTGTTCAAGAAGAGTAATATATTGTATTTCGTTATCCATATGAATAGACACGCGGAGATATCCATTTATCTGTTCTATCTTGGTATCTCTTTTTTCTTGTTTTAATAATTCTAACCAATCATTTGTACTCATTTTTTCCATGGTAAAAAACATATATGGCATGTAATCATTTGCCCCATCAAGCGGACCAATATATATTTTTTGTCCAAATGTTTTTGCAATCACATACTGTTTTGGTAAATAGACAGAAATGCCTCTGTCATCCAAAAGATATTCTCTCCAATCTTCTTCCACCTCTGTGAGAATATTTTCTTTCCCTGATTGTTTTTTTTCACTTTGAAGACGCATATGATATTCTGCAGCATACACATTTTCCGTATATGCTCCCTCAAATCCTTTTTTCCAATCCAAATACTGAAAATATAAAGCAGAACCAATAAATACAGAAAAAATGGAACACAAAAGAAATATGGTAGTTAATAGTCTATTTTTTATACTTTTCATAGAATATAAAATTATGTTGATTCTTTAGAAATATTTAAAACAATTCCAATGGCTCCCATTGCAATCATAAGGGCTGTACCGCCATGACTGACAAAAGGAAGTGGAACCCCTGTTAAAGGCATAAGCCCAAGCATTGCACCAATATTCATAAATGACTGTACCATAAACCAAATAACTATGCCAAATATTACGTACTTTCCAAATGGATCACTTACCCTTCTTGAAACCGCTAACATGCGAAAAGCAATAATCACTAAAAAGAAAAGAAATGCTCCAACGATAAGAAAACCAAGTTCTTCCGCCATCACCGCAAAAATACTATCTGCATGCACCTCAGGGAGATACTGAAATTTTTGTTGTGAATGGCCAAGACCCAGTCCAAATATCCCGCCTGAACCAATAGCTAAGTAGGCTTGATTAATATGATACCCCACTCCCAAAGGATCCAATTCTGGATGAAGGAATGTGGTTAAACGTGCTGCACGATATGGCGCAGCAATAATAAGAAGAATAAAAGCAATAATTCCAGTCAAAGCTAAACTTGATAAATGAGAAGACTTTGCCCCAGCAATAAAAAGCAAACTAAAAACAATAGAAAAAAGAATAAATACGGTTCCAATATCCGGCTGAAGAATAATCAGAAGGACAGGAATCATTCCCATAATAAGTGAAGGGAAAAAACCTTCTTTAAAATTCAGAAGAGTTTTTCCTTTCTCTGCAAGGTAGGCAGAAAAAAACAAAATCATTCCTAATTTTGCAAACTCTGCTGGTTGAAAAGAAAATCCAAACAATTGTACCCAACTTTTTGATCCGGTATTAAAACTCTGTCCAATGCCTGGAATAAAAACAGCAACAAGTATCAAAATCATCCCAGCAAAAATTGGATACATCATCTTTTTATATTTCTCATATGGTATTTTTGCACATGTAAGCAGGAGTACCATCCCAGGAAGAAATCCATACATGATTTGTCTTTTCACAAAAAAATAATTATCTGCAAACTTTGTATACCCAATCACAGAACTGGCTGAAGCAAGCATGATTAACCCAAAAAAAATCAAACCCAAAAAATAGATAAACAATACGACATCCGCTTTTTTTTGTATTTGTTTTTTAACACGCATGTGTTATACGTTTAAAAATACAAGAAGAGAGGCTGCTATGCATAAGAAAATTTGACAAAGGACACTCATTGCCAAAAGAAGGTATGCTGCAAAATGAGTTTTCCGGAAAAGCAACCAGCCGAGGAATGCATTCACTATAAAGATGGTAATTCCAATAAGAGGGAGAGAAAACATTTGTCCCCAATCTCCAATATAGTCTACCCCAAAAAGAATATTATAATGGAGAAAAATACTCTCATCTTGTGGTCGTATATTCCAAACGAGCCATACCCAAACAGAGGCATTTAACAAGATAGAGAGGAGTCCCATGATAAGATTTGGGAGGTGGAGTATATAGAGTTTTATTGGATAAAATTGCCTGAGCATATGAAAATTGTGCCATTTTAGGCATTTTTTACTGTCTTTTACTTACCCCTATTGTACACAAAATATCCTCTCTTGACAAGTGAAACGAAATAATATATACTATCGGGGCAAATAATCACTACTTCTACAAGAAGAAATAATAAACATATTGCAATATGGCACATAAGAAAGCCGGTGGCTCCACCAGGTTAGGACGAGATTCCAATCCACAGTATCTCGGAACTAAGGTTGGAGACGGCCAAACAATAAAAACTGGAATGATTATTGTTAGACAACGTGGTACAAAAATCCATCCTGGAACAAATGTAAAAAAAGGAAGGGATGACACCTTGTTTGCAACAAGCGCAGGAATTGTAAAATTCCAAAAGAAAAAACGTGAACGTTTTGATGGTAAGCTAAAAACTGCTACATACGCAAACGTTGAACCAGCAAAATAAATATATATTCAAAAAAACCGCATTTGCGGTTTTTTTGTTTTCTTTTTTCTATATTTATTCCAATTCCATTTCTCGCTTCAGTGCCTGTATACCATCCTCCAGAGAAACAGTTGGTTTCCAATCAAGGAGTTCTTTTGCCTTGGTATTATCTGCCCCAGAAAATTTTGGATCCCCTGGTCGTGCAGGGACGTTTACAAATTCACCACCAATCAATTTTACAAGTTCATTCACGGTATGAGGTTCACCATATCCAATATTAATAGTCTCCCCTTTTCCAACCTTCTCCCCCGTCATAGCAAGAATATTTGCATGTACCACATCATCCACATGGGTATAGTCTCTATAATACTCTCCATCCCCACAAACGGTCATAGGAAGCCCTTTTTGCTTCTGACTCAGGAATTTACCAATCACCAAGGCATATGCCCCTTCTGGGTCAAAATATGGCCCATATACATTAAAGTATATTAAGCTTACTGTTTCTAACCCATAAAGATCAGAAAAAAGTCTACAATAGTGTTCACCTGTGAGTTTATGAAGTGCATAAGGGCTAATTGGCATTTTTACAGCACCATCTTCTACAAGCATTTTCTTTTCCTCAGCGCCATAGGTTGAAGAAGAAGAAGAAAATATAACACGCTTTACACCATTATCCCGAGCAGTAAGAAGAACTTTGAGTGTCCCATTAATATTTACATCATGAGTTTCCCATGGTTTTTCTACGGAAAAAGTAACACGTGGAAGTGCTGCCATATGGAATACCCCATCAACACCTGACATTGATTTTTTGAGATCCTCATCGTTTCTTATATCCCCTTCGATATATGTAGCACCTGCTTGGATACGTTCTTCTTTCTTTCCTCCAGCATAATTATCCAATACCACAACTTCATGACCATCTTTAAGAAGTTGTTTTACAAGGTTGGTTCCGATAAATCCGGCTCCACCGGTTACAAGATATTTCATAGAATTAATATTTCTTACTTATTTTTTCTCTTAAAGAGTCCAATATTGTATTCCTTCCGCTTCTATTTTTTCTTTATTGTACAAACGTTTTATGTCTACAAGAAATAGATTATCATGATTCATGAGTTCTTTCAAATCTGAAACTGACATATTTTTAAACTCATCATGAGCAACTGCAATAATGAGAGTATCTGCTTTTGGTAAATCTTCCCTTTTCACAAGCTCAATACCATACTCATGTTTTACATCCGCAGGATCAGCAATAGGATCATATACCAAAGGCTCAACCCCAAACTGTTTTAATTCATGATACAAATTTGCTACTTTAGAATTACGAATATCTTTTACATTTTCTTTAAATGTAATTCCAAGCATAACAAACTTTGATTTGCTCACATCTTTTCCCATTTTTACCATTTGTTTAATAATATCATGAGCAATGAACTTATGCATGGAATCATTTATTCCACGACCAGCAAGAATTACTTCTGGATTATACCCAATCTCTTGTGCTTTATAGGTAAGATAATATGGGTCAACTCCAATACAATGTCCACCTACAAGCCCTGGCTTAAATGGAAGAAAGTTCCATTTGGTTCCAGCAGCGTCAAGGACATCATAAATACTCAAATCCATTTTATGGAAAAGAATTGCGAGTTCATTCATGAGGGCAATATTCAAATCTCTTTGGGTATTTTCTATTACTTTAGCTGCCTCTGCAACTTTTATAGATGTTGCTCTGAATGTTTTTGTTATCGCTCCATATACCCCTTCAAGGATATCCAGAGTTTCTGGATTATACCCAGAAATGACTTTGGTTATACGATCAATCGTATGTTCTTTGTCTCCAGGATTCACACGTTCAGGAGAATATCCAATACTAAAATCCTTTGGAAAAGATAATCCTGATATTTTTTCTAAAATAGGAACACAAATATCTTCTGTGACTCCAGGATATACAGTTGATTCATAGACCACAACACTTCCCTCTGCTAAATTTCTTCCAACAGTTTCACTTGCCTTACGAACAAGGGTAAGATCTGGAATATTATGTTCATCTACTGGTGTAGGAACCGCTACAATGATAAATTTTGCGTTTTTTATTTCTTTTTCATCACTCGTACATTGCAATGAGGTTTCTTTCAATGCTTGTGAATCTATTTCATTCATTCTATCATACCCATTTTTTAATTCTTCAATTTTTTTTGCATCAATATCTAAACCAATGACATCAAAATGCATCGCAAGTTTAAGCGCAAGTGGCAGTCCAACATAACCAAGACCAACAACACAGACTTTTTCTTTTTTATTTTTTAAATCACTGAAGGGGACCATATTTTTTATTTAGATAAATAAGGGCTACCAACTGCTACAATTTGAAATCCTGCTTTTCTTAAATCAGCATAGCGGTGTTGAAGCATACGTCGTCCATCCATAATAAGTGGCTGTTTTTTTAATTCTGCAATCATGGTATCTCCAAGTCCACGGAATTGTGGCCAATCAGTTGCAATAATGACAACATCTGCATCGCGTACAGCTTCAAATTCATGATTCATATATTCCACACCATTGCCTTCCGGAAAATCTCGCATAAACATTTCTTTTGCAGCTGGATCATACAATTTAATATGTGCAACATTTTTTTCTTTTAAAAATTGCATAATGTCTATACTTGGTGAATTTCTAGTATCATTTGTATCTCGTTTAAAAGCAAGACCCAGAAGTGCAACATTTTTTCCATTCCAATCAAAATTGGCATCACGTTCTGCACGTGACAAAAATAATTCAAGCTGACGTTTATTTGCAAGATATGTTTCATTTACAAGTGTTGCATTTTCTCCTTTTGTTTGAAGTTGATGAGAGAGTGAACGAGCGTCTTTAATAAAGCAACTACCACCTGCATAGAGGCTATCATAAAAACCCCAACTTCCAATGCGATCATCCGATGTAAGAATTTTACGAACATTCTCAAATTGAACATTATCAAAAGCTTCACACGTCCGCCCAATGACATCAAAACATGTAGCCAGTTTAT
>JAZDMW010000009.1:0-2737 GCA_043800545.1 Candidatus Magasanikiibacteriota bacterium
CCAGCGAAGGAGGAAACTCAAAAACCAGGGGAAGATTCCCCAAAGAAAACATCAGGTGGAGATCCCCCCAATCCCGATGCCATTCCGCCACTTGAACTCTTCCTTCTTAAGAGGGAGGGAAAATAGTTGGTGCAATATGGCATCACACATGCCCTTGGTAATCCAAGGGCATTTTTCATGACTGTTGATATTTTTTTACAAATCTGGTATGTTATTGAAGGTTAAAATGAATTTTTTTAAATAAAAACTTTATGAATATAGAAATTGAGAATCTCATAAATGAAATTATTTCTCATGCAGAAAAAATGAGAGTTCCTGTAGATTGTACAAAAAGGAAATGTGTTGATGGGGGATATAAGGAACATGAGGCGGTTGGTGCTATTGCTCTTCCTGGAGCTGATCTTGGAATTTCTATGGCTTTGTTAAAGTTGGGTTTCTCTCCTGAGGAAGCTTTTGAAATTGTTCATCGTTTTGTTACAAAGAGTGGTCATTCATATTGTTGGCATACAGATACGCATGAAGGTCATCATGGTTGTATTGTAGGTTGTGGACATTGTAATGTAGCTATTGGAAAGTCACATCATTATGGAGTAGAGTCAGAAAAAATAGCAGAACTTTTAAATATTGTGAGAAGAAAACAGGAGGAGTTGAGTAATGTGGATAGAGTAATCCTTGACCGTGAACATGCAGAAAAAGCAATTTTGGTCATTGTGAGTGTGGATTATACAGTAAAACCTTGGGACGAACAAAACAATAATCAGTATTTTATTTATGATCAAACGCATCATGAAAATTTGTTAAGGGATCTTGTTGAACATGCTCGTTCTCTTGGGATTTCTCTTTCTTTTGATGATTTACTCACAGCTTCAAAAGAACATACCTTTGCGACTTTGGGATTACTTGGAACAAGCAAGGGGAAACCAATGTTTTTGGTGGATGTCTCTGGTGAAAAACCAAAAGTACAGTATTTACAGCATGTTACGGTCCTTGAATAGATATATAAAAATCAAAAGTATAAAGACAGGTACATACCTGTCTTTATAATACTTGACGGAATTCTCAAAAAAAAATATAATCAAAGTAATAATTCCTTAATTATTGGTGTATGTCACGATTTGAACGATATTTTCGTTTGGCCAAAAAAACACACATGCCCGTTATCCTAGCAGATATTGAAGGAGATGAGGATATGGTCCTCATGCCACTTGATGAATACGAGAGACTCCTTGATGTAGAAGAAGATTATGCTTCTGGTGGAGAGTATTACCCAGAGGACGATGAAGAAGAGTCTGAAGAATTTGACGAGGAGTATGATGAGAGCGAAGAAGATGAACATGAGTGCAAACATTGTCATGATTTAGGTATACGAATAGATAAAAATGGGGAAATTCAGGCAGATGATTTTGAGGTAGAGGAAATAGCTCCTGTTGAAGAATTTGAGGAAACAGATTTTTTACCAGATACAGAAGAACTTCCTTTTGAAGTACCAGAAGAGACCTTTCATGAATCAAAAGAAGCAGAAATGTCTGAGGATGATGTCCTCGGTGAACCAGAAATGGAAATTACCTCAGAAATGTCACATTCTGAAGAGAAAAAAGAATTCTCACCTCCAAAACAGCCAGTAGGAAAGTGGGCTAGTGTAGGGAGTGTATTCCATGGGGATTTTGAACCAGGCCGTGCGCTTGGGGAAAAAATCCGACATTATGAGGAGGGAAAGTTTGAATATTACCCAAAAAGACCAGAATATCCAAAAAAAGAGAAAAAACAGCAGGATGACTTTGTATATGACCCTCGTATGCAGGAGCCAGCAGAGGGGATACCTTATAGGAAATTAGATGAAGAGCTGAGTGTTGGAAATGAAAAGAAACTTGATGAGGAAATGGGGCCAGTTTTTTATGAAGAACCCGTATAAAAAGAGGAAAAAGAACACCGATAAAAAGGTGTTTTTTTATTCACAAAATATCCCCAGATTTGTTTGACTTTCTTTCCTTGACAGGTTTTTAGTTTTGATGTATAATATGCACGTCTTTTTTATATGACAATTTTAGTCAATTTTTAAATATACAACCGCTGGATTACAAAACTGTGTCGACCACTCGAAGCAGTGCGGAGAAAACAATCGTATGGCAGATTTTCAAAGAACCAAGCCACACGTTAATGTAGGTACTATTGGTCACGTTGACCATGGTAAAACTACACTTACAGCTGCTATTTTGAAAGTAGCAAGCGCACACGGTCTTGTTGCACAAGACAAAGGTATCGATGCAATCGATGCTGCGCCAGAAGAGCGAGAGCGTGGTATTACAATTGCAACCGCCCATGTTGAATATGAGACAAATGCACGCCACTACGCACACGTAGATTGTCCAGGCCATGCTGACTATGTGAAGAACATGATCACTGGTGCTGCTCAAATGGATGGAGCTATCCTTGTAGTATCTGCTGCAGACGGCCCAATGCCTCAAACACGTGAGCATATCTTGCTTGCTCGTCAAGTAGGAGTACCTTATATCGTAGTATTCTTGAATAAAGTTGATCAAGTTTCAGATCCTGAACTTATCGACCTTGTTGAAGAAGAAATCAAAGATCTTTTGAACAAATATGAATTCCCTGGAGATACTACTCCAATTATTCGTGGATCAGCTTTGAAAGCTTTGGAAAATCCAACAGGTGAACACGCCGAACCGATTATGGAATTAGTAAAAGCTTTGGATGACTTTATTCCAGATCCAGTTCG